>JBBROT010000062.1:0-12897 GCA_038229155.1 Bryobacterales bacterium
AGCCGGTAAGCACCCGGAGCAAGGCCGGTAAGCGTGATCCGGCCCGATGTATCGAGTGAAAAAGCGCGTGTTACGGTGCCCGCAAGGCGGCCTGAAGCGGAAACCCGGCGGCCAGAGGGGTCCGTCACGGCAATTTGGATCTGTTCGGCAATCAGAGCGCCGCAAAGCAAAACCGCACAGCTAAGAATCCGGCACGCGCTGTACATGAGCGCTTCCCGGGCCTGACTACCGTGCAGCCATCAAGGCGCGCAGACGCCGGGCGCGTTCCGGAGCACGTAACTGGCGTAAGGCTTTCGCCTCAATTTGGCGAATCCGTTCGCGCGTGACGTCGAACTCCTGCCCGATCTCTTCGAGGGTGTGTTCGCGCTCGCAACCGATTCCAAATCGCAGGCGAATGACCTTTTCTTCCTTCGGCGACAGGGTCTTGAGGATGCCAGCGGTTTCGTCGCGGACGTTCGATTCGATGACGGCATCGACGGGCGAACCCACCCAGCGATCTTCGATCAAATCGCCCAAGGCGCTTTCGCCATCGCGGCCCACGGGGGTTTCAAGCGATACCGGGTCGCGCGAAATGGTCTTGAGCTTCTGGACCTTCTCCACCGGAATATCCATGCGCCGTCCGATTTCGTCGTTCGTCGGAGTGCGGCCCAGTTCCTTTTCCAACTCACGCGAAGCACGAAGAAACTTGTTCATGCTTTCGTTCATGTGAACCGGGATACGGATGGTGCGGCTTTGATCCGCAATGGCGCGCGTGATAGCTTGCCGGATCCACCAGGTGGCGTAGGTAGAAAATTTATAGCCCCGGCGGTATTCGAACTTATCGGCGGCGCGCATCAGGCCGATGTTGCCTTCCTGACTCAGGTCGAGCAAGTGCAGGCCGCGGTTGACGTATTTCTTCGCGACGGAAACCACCAGACGGAGGTTCGCTTCCACCAGATCTTTCTTGGCCCGTTCGGCTTCGTGTTCGCCATGGCGGATCACTGTAACGGTGTGCTTCAGATCGGGAATGGACGCTCCGGCGGACTTCTCACGCGCCCGGATTTCCTTTTTCAGTTCCCGAATGCGGGTGGGGGCGGCATTCCCGCCGCGCGCTTCCACCTTCTTCAGTTCGCGGTCCAGGTGGGCCAGTTCTTCCACCGTCTGTTCAATTTCTTTGCCGAATTCCTTCCACTTGCGCGGAACAAACGGCGTGCGACGGATGGACACAGAGGTTTCCACGCGGGCGCGGGCCAGTTTACCGGCCAGCTTGCGACGGGGTTTTTTGTTGTTCGCCAGGGGGGCGGCTTCCAGCTTTTCGTCGAGCGCTTTCTGCTTCTTGTGAAGGGTTACAAACTCAGTGAAATATGCCAGCAGTTCGCTATTGCGGCGGGCATCCGCACCTGCCGGTGAACCCTCTTCCAGGTCACCCATATCGACGACGGTATCGAGTTCCACCGTGCCCTTGGTCAGGTTATCGGCGAGTTGAAGAATGACATTTTGCACCACAGCCGAACGGCTGATGGCTTTCTGCATGCGCAGCTTCCCGCGCTCCATACGGCGGGCCAGATTGACTTCACCCTCGCGGGTGAGCAGCGGAACGGCACCCATCTCGCGTAGATACACGCGTACCGGGTCGTCTGTATAAATCGATTCTTCAACGGGCTGCTGCGGGTGAAACGGGTCCGCTTCCTGCGCGGCCTCCGGATCGAAAAACTTTACAGCTTCCTCGTCGAAATTAATGTTCAGCGGGCTTTCCGCTAAGAATTGGTCTTCAAAAGAATCCACTAGGACTCACCTCCCCCAGGTTGCTGCAAGAATGTTGCTGCAAAAAATGTTGCTTGCAAAGAATATCGTGAAATGGTGATTGGTTTTTAGGCAGAAACCTGAGCAGTATATTCACCTGACTATAACATGCGGCGCTCAGAACGTAAACCCTACATTTTACAAGATGTAGCGCAGCCCGATCGGTTACAAACTATTGCGGTTTTTCTGGCCGTCATTACGGGTTTTTTAATCTCATCAGGGCCTTCAACTCCGTGAAAAACGCCTCCTCGTCCTGAAAATCGCGGTAGACGGAAGCGAAACGCACGTAGGCGATCTTGTCCAGCTCCCTCAAGCCCTCCATCAACAGTTCTCCTATCTCGATCGTCGAAATCTCGCGGTCGGGCGAATCGGTCACTTTCGCCTCCACCCGGTCCACCATGCTGGCGAGCTTACTTGTACTTATCGGCCGTTTCTCGCCAGCCTTTATGAGTCCGGACAAAACTTTTTGACGGTCGAACTTTTCCCGCCGTCCATCCTTCTTCACCACCATGTAAGGCACCTCATCGATGCGCTCATACGTAGTGAAACGCTTCTGGCACGCCAGGCATTCTCTCCGGCGCCGGATAGCCTCTCCCTCTTTGGTTTCCCGCGAATCGACTACCTTGTCTTCCAGATGACCGCAAAAGGGGCATTGCACATCAGCCATACTAACGTTGCATATTCCGAATGTTGTGAAAAAATGAACTCCGGCGGGGATGTTGCCGTTATTTATGGCATGGCAACCGCCGTCATGAACCTGGTGGAAAATCTCCAAACCGACAAGTCGCTGGTAGAGCGCTGCCTGGCAGGCGAAGACCTGGCTTGGGATGAACTGGTTCGGGCTCACACCAAACGGGTCTACGGTCTGTGCTACCGCTTCACCAACAGTTCCACCGAAGCGCAAGATCTAACACAGGAAGTTTTCCTCCGCATCTTCAAGTCCGTCAAGAGTTTCCGGTCTGACGAAGGGAATTTCACCACTTGGCTCGCGCGCCTGACGCGCAACCTTCTGATCGATCATTACCGCCGCACGCGGCAGGATCGCTCCACCGATTCCATCGAGGGCCAGTTGCCCATCCTCGAAGAAAAGTTGACGGCAACGGCGCGGCCCGATGGGCTGGTGGCGGGCAGAGAGGCGCGGGAACAGCTACAATCCGCTCTACAGAAGCTTTCTCCGGAATTGCGGGAAACGCTGATCCTCCGGGATCTGGAAGAGATGGATTATCGTGAAATCGCCGATGTGCTGAAAATTCCCGAGGGCACGGTGAAGAGCCGGCTCAACAGAGCTCGCGCGGAACTGGCGCGCGCGGTACGAAAAGAACAACTGGCCGGCACGCGGCCTGCGGCGAACTCCGCCGGAGGAGCATTCCACCCATGACGTGCAACGATTTCGACGGCCTGCTTTGCGATTATCTGGACGGCCAGCTTCCAAGCGAACGCCGCATCTTAATGGAAGTGCATGTCACACAGTGCGTGGCCTGCGCCGAACTAACGCGCGATTCCCGCGAAGCCCTGGGCCTGATGGAACGGAGCGCCGATGTGGACATGCCTCCAGAACTGGTCACGAAAATACTCCAGCAGATTCCGGAGCAGGGCTGGGCCGCCCGCCTTTCCCGCGGATTCCTGGCGCCGGTGCTGCAGCCTTTGCTCCAGCCGCGCCTGGTGATGGGCGCGATGCTCACCATCCTTTCGCTCTCCATGATGACCCGTTGCGCGGGAGTGCCGAAACACGCGCTGACGGCGGGCGATCTGGACCCGGTGCGCCTTGTGGGCACACTCGATGACAAGCTGCATCGCGGCTGGGAGCGCTCCGTCAAGACATACGAAAGCATGAAGCTGGTTTATGAGGTCCAATCGCGCGTGAACGATTGGAAGGAAAAACAGCGCGAAGAGGAAGAAGAAAGTAAGAAACTTCCGCGTCCACAAGCCGCCGAAGCCGCGAAAACGAACGCACCAGAGAACGGAAAGGGGAAATAATCATGAACTGCGCAAACCATCCCGATACGGCTGCGGCGGCCTATTGCCGCACTTGCGGAAAGCCGCTGTGCGTCGAGTGTAAACGCGAAGCAGAGGGAACGATTTTCTGTGCGGAACATGTGCCGGCCGCACAAATGCCCTATGGAGGCTCGGCCGCCTGGGGGTCCGCCACGCCGCCCGCCGGGGGGCCCCTGCCTGGGTCCGCCAACGCGATTCCTCCCGATCCCGCGTCGCCTTACAGCTCGCCCTATCCGGCTCCGGCGGCGGGGGCGGCGTCCACATCCGGCCCGAACCCGGTGCTGGCCTTCATTCTCGGCTTTATCCCGGGCGTGGGTGCCATCTACAACGGCCAGTATGCCAAGGGGTTGATTCATGCCGTGATATTCGGCGTGCTGGTCAGTGTCATCGACCGGCACCCCGGAGGCATGGAGCCCCTGCTGGGGATTCTGATTGCCGCCTGGGTGTTCTATATGGCCTTCGAGGCCTATCACACGGCCAAAAATCGCCGCGATGGCAAACGTACGGAAGATGTGTCCAGCCTGATGCAGCTTGACCGTCACTCCGGCCGCTTTCCCGTGGCTGCCATCATCCTGATCGGTATCGGCGGGTTGCTGCTGCTGGACACCACGAATCTGATCTCCATCGACCGGTTATTCCACCTGTGGCCCATCGCCCTTATCCTGATTGGCGCATACATGCTCTATGAGCGTATGGGCGCGCACCCGGTTTCGAGCGCACGTCCAGCGGAGGCGCGCGATGAACCTCGATAACCCGGCGCTCTGGAACGCCATCCAGGGGCCTGTTCTGATGATCACGGTGGGGTCGCTCTTCGCACTCGATCAAAACGGAATCCTGCAATTCCGCCAAAGCTGGCCCATCATCCTGATTGTTGTGGGGGCGCTGCAATTGAGCCGCTGGAACAGCCGGAGGCAGCAGCCATGAAACAGCGCTCATTGGCCGGGCCCGTGGTTCTGATTGCCATCGGCGGCCTGTTTCTGCTGAACAATATCCGGCCCGATTTTTCAGTCTGGCAGGCGATCGGCCACTGGTGGCCCTTCCTGCTGATTGGCTTCGGGGTCATCCAACTGGCGGAGGTACTTTCCACCGCCGGTAGAGGCCAAGTCCCCACCGCGCGAGGAATTTCCACCGGACAGGTGGCGCTACTGCTGATCGTCTCATTTGCCATCTATTCGTCCACACGCCGCGACCGCGTCTTCCACATCCGCAACTTTCAGGGCAGCGGCATGGAAATCTTCGGCGAGCAGTACGATTATCCGCTCCACGCCAACGGTTCAGCCGATGGCGCGACCATGCTGGTGCTGGACAATGTGCGCGGCAATATCACGGTAAACGGCGGCGACGGCACCGCTTACTCCGCGGATGGCCACAAATCCGTGAAAGCCTACAACAAGGCCGAAGCCGACCGGTTGGATGGCAAGACGCAGATCCGCTTCGTCCGCGAAGGCAGTCAACTGATTGTCCGCACCGATCAGCGGTCCGCCATGGATGGCCAGAGCCTCACCACCGATATGGAAATCCAGGTCCCCCACGGCATGAGCGTGGAAGCGCGCGGCCGCTCGGGCGACCTTACCTTGAACTCGCTCACCGGCCTGGTCGATATCTCAAGCGAACGTGGCGATATTCGCCTGACCGATATCGGCGGCAACGCCCGCGTGGTGGTGTCGCGCAGCGGTCTGGTGCGCGCCACCGGCCTGAAGGGCAATCTCGATGTGGAAGGGCGCGGCAGCGATGTGCAACTCGAAAACATTTCGGGTCAGGTGTCCATCAACGGTTCATATTCCGGCACGCTGGAATTTAAGAACCTGGCGCAGCCGCTGCACTTTGAAAGCGATCGGACCACGCTACGCATCGCTCAAATTGCCGGCACCTTCACCATGGATCTGGGCGATATCCGGGCCAATCATCTTGTTGGGCCCGTGAAGCTGAAGACGCGCTCCCGCGACGTGCACATCGAAGACTTCACCGATGCCATGGATATCGAAATCGAACACGGCGATATCGGCCTGGTGCCTTCGAAGCCACTCGCGCGCATCGATGTGAAATCGCGCAACGGCAATGTAGACCTCACCCTGCCGGAGAGCGCCGATTTCGACCTGAACGCCAAAACTCGCCAGGGCGAGGCCACCAACGATTACGGCTCCTCCGTCCGTTCCGAAGTGGAAGGGCGCTCGGCATCGCTGCGCAGCGTGGGCAGCCACGGCCCGGCGATGAATATCGTGACGGATCGCGGCACGGTCTCGGTCAAGAAAAGCTAAACTGGAAAGGGTAGTTCCCCCCTTTCACGCTTTGGACGAATTCATCAATATACGCGGAGCCCGCGTTCACAACCTGAAGAACATTTCGGTGTCGATTCCGCACAACCAGATCACGGTTGTGACCGGAGTTTCCGGTTCCGGCAAATCTTCCCTGGCCTTCGACACCATCTATGCCGAAGGGCAGCGGCGTTACGTGGAATCCATGTCGGCCTACGCGCGGCAGTTTCTCGAGCGCATGGAAAAGCCCGACGTCGATGAGATCGATGGCATCGCGCCCGCTGTAGCCATCCGGCAGAAAAACTCCACGCGCAACCCGCGTTCCACCGTCGCCACCGCCACGGAGACTTACGATTTTCTGCGGCTTCTGTACGCGCGCATCGGCGTGACGTATTGCCCCATCTGCGGCGAGCGCGTGGAGCGCGAGACGGTGGATCGCGCCGCCGAGCGCATCCTGGCTCTGCCCGAAGGCAGCCGCTGGTATGTGCTCTTTCCCGTGCGCACCGAATCCGATTTGAAAGAGCATCTCTTCGAGTTGCGCAAACGCGGTTTCGCGAAGCTCTTTCAGGAAGGCCGCACGTTCGAATTCTCGACCCCCGAATCGCTTCTTGAGATCGATTTCACGCAGCCCGTCTATGTTCTGGCCGACCGTATCGCCATCTCCGAAGGCCTGCGCGAGCGCATTGTCGACACCATCGAAATTTGTTACCGCGAAGCCGCCGAAGTTATTCTTCTGGCTCCGGACGGGGCACCGGACGGCGGGGCGCGCCACCGCTTTTCTGAACGCTTCACCTGCCCCTCCGCGCATCTGGAATTTCACGAGCCGGAACCGAACCTGTTCAGCTTCAATAGCCCCGCCGGCGCGTGCCCCCGCTGCCAGGGTTTCGGACAGACCATCGATTTCGATATGGATCGCGTGATTCCGAACAGCTCTTTCACCATCGCTGAAGATGCGGTGGAGCCCTGGAGCAAGCCGAAAGGCCGCGATTGGTTTCGCGATTTTAGCCGCCGTAACCCAAAAGCTTTCCGCACGCAGGTTCCCGTTTGCGATTTGACCGAAGCCGAACGCGAGGCTCTCTACCAGGCCATCCGCGAGTTCTTCGCATACTTCGAAACCAAGAAATATAAGCTTCACGTGCGCGTGATGCTGAGCAAGTATCGCGGCTATACACAGTGCCCCGAATGCCACGGCCAGCGTCTCCGCAAGGACGCGCTCTATGTCCGCGTGGGCGGCAAGACTATCGGCGCGGCGGTGAAGCTCAATATCGCGCAAGCCGCCGATTTTTTTAACACGCTGCAACTTAGCCCGGAAGAAACCGGCATCGCCGAAAAGATTCTGGTGGAGATTCAGCAGCGCCTCCGCTTCCTGAATAATGTCGGCCTCGAATACCTCACGCTGGACCGCCTGGCCTCCACGCTTTCGGGCGGCGAGGCGCAGCGCATCCAGCTTGCCACCTCGCTGGGCTCGCGGCTTGTGGGTGCGTGTTACGTGCTCGACGAGCCTTCTATCGGCCTGCACACGCGCGATACCGACCGGCTGATCCGCATCCTGAAAGATCTGCGCGATCTGGGCAATACCATCGTGGTAGTAGAGCACGACCCTGAAGTAATGCGCCAGGCCGATCACATCCTCGATATGGGCCCCGGCGCGGGCGAACTGGGCGGCAAGGTGATCTTCGAAGGCACCTTCCCGGAGTTGCTGGCGAGCGGCAACGGCTCCCTCACCGGCAGGTATCTGAATGGCGAACTGCGAGTCTCCGTTCCGCGCGAACTCCGCACGCCCGATCGCAACCGCATGCTGCGTTTCTTCGGCGCGCGCCTGCACAATCTAAAAGGCATGGATGTCGAAATCCCGCTCGGGCTGATGGTTGTGGTGACCGGCGTTTCCGGTTCAGGCAAATCCACCCTGGTGCATGACGTGATCTATCGCGCGCTGCACAAGCCCATGACCGCTATGGGCGCGACCGATGAAGACGATCCTTCGGAACCGAAGAAGCTGAACTGCACCCGCGTCGAAGGTGCCAGCCGCGTGGGCGAAATTGTGATGGTCGATCAGACGCCCATCGGCCGCACGCCTCGTTCGAACCCGGTCACTTACATCAAAGCGTTCGATATGATCCGTTCGCTTTTCGCTTCCACGCGCGATGCCGAAAAGCGCGGCTACACCGCCGGCCACTTCTCCTTCAACATCCCCGGCGGGCGCTGCGAAGTGTGTCAGGGCGATGGCACCGTCACCGTGGAAATGCAGTTCCTGGCCGACGTGGAACTAGTTTGCGAAGAGTGCCGCGGCACGCGCTACAAAGCCACCATCCTTGAAATCAAATACAAGGACAAGAACATTCACGACGTGCTCGGCATGACGGTGCGCGACGCCATGGCGTTCTTCAGCGACACACCGAAGTTGGCCGCCAAGCTGAAAGTTCTGGACGATGTGGGCCTGGGCTATCTGCGGCTGGGCCAATCCGCCACCACGCTTTCGGGTGGCGAAGCGCAACGCGTGAAACTGGCCGGTCACTTGTCGCAGGCCAGTTCCCACGGCACCCTCTACATCTGCGATGAACCCACCACCGGCCTGCATTTCGACGACATCGCCAAGCTGCTGATTGCCTTCGAGCGGCTCCTCGATCAGGGCGGAAGCCTGCTGGTGATCGAACACAATCTGGACGTGATTCGCGCGGCGGATTGGGTGATCGATATGGGGCCCGATGGCGGTGACGCCGGAGGCCGCGTGGTGGCCACCGGTACGCCTGAAGACATTGCGCGCGTGGCGGAGAGCCACACCGGGCGATACCTGAAGCGTTTAAACTGAAGTCATATGTGGCTTACGGCCGCGCTGTTCCTACTGCTGCAAACCCCGGCGGATCCGGTGGAGGAAGGCCGCAAAGCGCTTGATGCCAACCAGTTCGCGCGCGCCGCCGAACTGTTCGCCGAAGCCACCCGCAAAGACCCCGCCGATTACGCCGCGCACTTCCACCTAGCACTTGCCTATAGCCTTCAGAACGACGATGCCCGGGCCATTCCGGAGTACGCCAGGACGCTCGAACTGAAGCCCGGCCTTTACCAGGCGCAATTGAATATGGGCATCTCTCTGCTGCGCGCCTCTCGCTCAGCGGAAGCGATTCAACCCCTTGAAGCAGCCGTCGCGCAGAAGCCCAAAGAACTGCAGCCTCGCATCAAACTCGCCTCCGCCTATCTCGCCTCCAAGCGCTTCGCCGATGCGGAACAAGCCTATGTAGCCGCCGCCGCGCTCGATCCGAAATCCGCCGATGCCGAACTTGGTTTAGCCAAGGCGATTGCTGCGCAAGACCGGCTCGAAGCTGCCGCCCCGCACTTCCGTAAAGCCGCGGAACTCGATCCGAAATTCCGCGATGCGCTGCTGGAGCTTGCGGCCCTCTACGAAATAGCCAAGCAGCCCGCTGAAGCCGTCGCGCTCTATGAACAGTTCCCCTCAAACCCCGCCGCCCAGGAGAGGCTCGGCGAATTGCTGCTGGAATCGAAGCGTTTCTCAGACGCCATTCCTCGGCTGGAACAAGCCGTCGCGCAATCGCCTTCCGCCGCAAACCGGCTCGCGCTTGCCACCGCCTACCGCATGAACAAGCAAGCCGATAAAGAATCTGAAGTGCTCGCGAAAGCCGTCGCCACCGACCCCACGGATTACGACCTCCGCATGGTCTACGGCCGCTCCCTTCGCGACCAGCGCAAGTTTCAGCCAGCCGCGCAGCAGTTCTTCGCGGCGGCACAGAAGCGGCCCGATTCCGTCGAAGCCTGGAACGAAATGGCGGGCGTGCTGATTGTCGGCGAAGATTATGCTCACGGTCTGGCGGCGCTCGATAAAGTGAAAGCGCTGGGCAAGGAATCGCCAGGCAACCAGTTTCTGCGCGCCATCACGCTGGACCGTTTGAAGCAACTTAAGCCTGCGCTTGAAAGCTACGAACAGTTCCTCGCGTCCGATGGCGGCAAGAATCCCGATCAGGAATTTGAAGCCCGGCAGCGGGCGCGCATTATTCGCCTGGAGCTAAGCAAAAAGTGAGAACCGTACTCATCACGATCTCGGCCATATGCAGCGCCATCGCGGGCCTGCCCGAAGTAAAGTCCGAGCCCAACCTGGAACGGCGCGCCAAACTCGCGCTTGAAAATGCCGATGCGGCACTCAGCGCCGCGCGCGCGGCTTATGCCAAACAAGAAACCTCCCGCACCGAGGCCAGCCTGAAAGAGTTGGAAGATTCCATCGATGTCGCCAAAGGCGCCTTGGAAGACACCGGCAAAGATCCACGCCGCCGCCCCAAGGCTTTCAAGCTTGGCGAGAGCCATACGCGCGAGCTGATCAGGCGCATGGAATCTTTTGAAAACGCGATGGATATTGACGATCGCAAGCTGCTCGATAGCGCCAAGGCCAAATTGAACGAAGTGAATGAAGCCTGGCTGCTCGGCATCATGAATGGCCATAAGAAAGGTGACCAATGAAGCGATTCGCCGCGGCACTGTTTTTGCTCTGCCTGCCCGCATGGGCGCAGCGCGATTTCCTCACCACCGATGAGACCGATCAGGTCCGCGAAGCGCAAGATCCGAATGACCGGCTGAAGCTGTATCTAAACTTCGCCACTCAACGGCTGGACCAGGTGAAGAGCCTCATCGCAAAAGAGAAGGCGGGGCGTAGCGCGTTGATACATGACCTACTGGAAGACTATTCCAAGATTCTCGACGCAATCGATACTGTGTCAGACGATGCGCTCAAACGCAAGGTCAACATCGATCTTGGTAACGCGGCTGTTGCGCAAGGCGAAAAGGATCTGCTAAGAACGCTGATCGCAATCGATGCCTCGAACGCGAAGGATAAATCGCGCTACGAATTCGCACTCAAGCAAGCCATTGACGGCACCAACGACAGCATGGAACTGGCCGGTCAGGATCTGAGCAAACGCTCCACTGAAGTCCTGGCGAAAGACGAACAGGAACGCAAGGAGCGGGAAGCTGACATGCAGCCTCGCGACCGCGCGGAAAAGAAGGCGCTCGCTCAGAAGGAAGAAGATACCAACTCGCGCAAGCGAAAAGCACCCAGCCTGATGAAAAAGGGCGAAACGCCGCTCCCGAAGTAGTTAAAACGCGAACCGCAGCTGGAAATCCAAACGCCGATTATTGGTCGCGCCGCCCGGAGGCCCGAAGCCGCCCGTCGCCAGAGAGTTCGAACGCCCGAAGTATCGCGACGTCAAATTGCCGGAGTAATCCCCTTCGTTCACGTGGTTCAGCAGGTTGCGCGCGTTCGCCGATAGCGTCAGATTGAAGCGCCGGTTGGTACCGCCCCCACCCATGCCACCCATGCCGCCGCCCATGCCACCGAAGCCGCCCCGTCCGCCGCCCGGTCCACGGCCACCGGGCCCATGGTCTCCGCCGCCGGCGTTATTGCCTGAACCGCCGCGCGCTTCACCGAAGCCCCATGTTTTCGAAACGCGCATGTTGATTGTGAAAGAGCCCGGCCCATTTCCGTAATTCCGTGGAATCAGCACCGCTCCGGGTGTTGGTATCAGGTTGAAGTCCCCGAAGTTAGTGCACTTGATATTCAGTAAGCCCAAACCGCATTGGGACGCGGAAGCGAAGGAGGGGCGATCCAAATACTGCAAATCTCCATTGTTGTCGTTGCCGGTCGTGATGTTGAACGGCCTGCCTGTATTCGCAATCACGAACGGGCTGAACCGGACGGCGTACTTCGCCTGATATGAACCGCCCAGCACGAAACGGTGCCGGGTATCGAGCGCCGAACGCCCATACTCCTCATTCAGGTTGTAAGGGTCGGAAGGAAAAGTATTCACGCCATCCGTATTGCTCTTCGCGTGATTCAAAACATAGTAAGTGAAAATTGACGTGTTGCTGTTAAATCGCGAATTCACGTTCACGATGAATTGGTTCTGATTCAGCGTGCCGGTGGATTCGTAGTTATAGATGTTCCCGGAACTGAAGCCGAACGGATACACGCCGCTACCCGGGACCGGCCGCCCAGTCGATGCATCGAACTGAATCGTGCCTGGCAGCGGCGCGTTAATATTGCGGGTGCGTAGCAGGTGCGTGGTATGCGAATTCGTATAGGTAATTGCCAGCGTGGTGTTCTTCGGAAGCTGCCGCTCAATGCCGATCGCGCTCTGGATGGTGTACGGCGCACGCAAAGCGTTATCGATCTGCCGGCGGACTTGCGAGAGCTGCTTCAATTGCGACAGCGATGGAATGTTGGGGTAGAAATCTGGATCGGTAATTGTGTAGGTCTGTTGATTCACGCCGTTATAGCGGATGCTTTGCAACACGTTGCCTTCCTGGAACCGGTCATAAAACACGCCGCTTCCGCCCCGGATCACAGTCTTCGAACGGCCCGTCTTCCCCGCGCCTGGCGACCACGCAAAGCCGAAGCGTGGTGCCACATCGCGAGGGTCGCTGATGTTGGTCTGCGTCTCATAGCGCAAACCGAGGCTCAGTGTCAGGTTCGGACGAATACGCCAGTCATCCAGGAAGAACAGCCCGACATCCGTCTGATTCAAACCCGCATACGGGTTGCCCGCCGCGATGGAAAACTGTGAAGCGCCGCAACTGAGCTGATTTTTGGGTGCGTAGCACTGGGAACCGAAGAGCAGCGTTCTGCGATATCGCTCAATGGAGCTAATCTGCACCGGAGCGCCGCCGGTCGGATTGTTATTGGCATCGAGTGGAACGCCCACGCCACCGGCAAACTGGAACGTGCCACCAAAATTATTCGGCGAAAAATCATCGGTCACCACCGTCCGGATGCGCACGCCGAACTTCAGCGAATGCGCGGCTTGCGCGATGGACGTATAGTTCTGCAATTCGAAGCGCTTTTGCAAATCGTAGGCGCGGCCCACCT
>JBBROT010000063.1:0-12889 GCA_038229155.1 Bryobacterales bacterium
ATGCATTCGCTGTCGCACCATGCGGAAGAGACGGTCCGCAAGACGCAGTACGAGAAGTGCGTGACCTGGCATGTGGAGCAGGTGGCGTATTTCCTGAATCGCTTGAAGAGCCTGGACGAAGGGGGCACATCGCTGCTGGACAATTCCATGGTGATGTTCGGCTGCGGCATCAAGTGCGGCAATCTGCACCTGGAGCACGATCTTCCGATTGCGCTTGCCGGGGGCGGCAAAGGGACATTGAAGCAAGGACGGCGGCTGCGGTTCCCGAAAGAGACGCCGCTGTGCAATCTGTATCTTTCGATGCTTCAGCGGATGGGAATTGAGGAGAAGCAGTTCGGGGATAGCACGGGAACGCTGCCGGGGCTGGGGTAAAGGCGGTTAGGGCGCGGCGGGGAATTGAAAGCCCACGGGCCCGCGCCAGAAATAAAGACCGGCGGCAAGTTCGGAGGGATCGGTGGGGTCGAGCGGATACTGGCCGATTGAAATGGTCAGGTATAAGGTGCCGTTCGCCGCGAATCGCACGCCCGATGAGCTTTCGCGGGAATGAATGGTGGACGTGATGCCGCAGGTGTTCCAGGTTTGTAAATCGGACGAGAGCGACAGTTTGGGATAGCCGCAGAGTTCGCCTGGGGCATTGCCGCCGCCTTCACGCGAGGTGAGAGCCGCGGCACCGTTGGAATCGAAGGCCAGATCGAGGGGGCCGCTGATGAAACTGCCGCCATCGGACTTGATGTTGGCGCGCGGGTTCCAGGTGGTGCCGGAATCGGAAGAGGCGATGAGGAAGAGGAGATGATCGTAATCCTCGGAATAGTGGCTATCGAGCCGACCGGAGAACGCGATGCGTGGATTAGTGCCTGAGAAGGCGAGGCGAATTTGCCAATCTTCGCCAGGGGCAGCGGTGCTGATGTTGGCGACGCTCGGCGCGGTGCCCGGACGGTAAAAGACCGCGCGATAATCGGCACCGGAGAGCAGATAAGCAACGGCCGGCTTGCCATCGCTATCGAGGGCGATATCGGAACCGATGCCGTAATCGGCCATGCCAAGGTTCGGAACCGTTTCGATACTCCAGGATGTTGGACTGTCACTCAACTTACCGGTGACATAACGGACGCCGGCCACATTTTCAGAAAAAGTCAGATACACCTGACCGTTTCCCAAGGCAATTGCCGGAACAAAGTAGCTATGAGTACCGCTTACTACTTTGCGCCTGCGCCAGGTGATGCCGTTATCGGTAGAATCGGCGATGGAAATCAAGTTGGTGGAAAGATCGCTGTTATCGATATAGACGATTGCGAGAGCGCCGGTTGCGGCATCGGCGGCCAGCCGGTAGGAATAGTTGTAACTGTAGGAGCTATCGATATCGGAGACCGCCACCAATACCGGTTTCGTCCACGCGGAGTGAGCACGATCCCAGCGGACGAAGCGAATTTCGGTATCGGAAAAGTTACGGTCGGAATTCGGATCGATGTTCAGGAAGGTGAGCATCGGGTCGCCGCTGCTATCGAGAATAATCTGAGCGTTTGCGCCAAACTGGCCGGGCGAATCCACATGGCCGGGTGTCGGCACGACGCGCGTGTAGCCGTAGGGAGGGGGACCCACGGTGACTTCGCCGGTGGGGTCCGAAACATCGGCGGGCGACACAGCGGAGTTGGCGGCGCGCACGCGGTAGACATAGGCGGTGAAGGGGTCAAAGCCAGTATCGGTGAAGGTGGCGGCGAGCGCCTTGCTTGAATCGGGATCGATGGTGGCCACCGCGGCAAAGCCGGATGAGTCAATAGCGCGCCGCTCCACGATGTATTGGTTGGCGTCGGGCCCCGAAGCATTCCAGGATAGTTGAACCTGATTGTTGCTGGCGGAGACAACTGTGAATCCGGTTGGCGCACTTACCGCCCAGGCAGCCGGACAGGCGAGAATCAGACCCAAAAGTATTTTTTTCATAACTGCCAACTCGCTCAAACTTACTACTACTACTATCTTATTCAGTTTTTCCAGTAATACAATCCCGAACAACCGCCTATTTCAAACTTGCCGCTAATTCGCCGGTTTGGCGGAGTAAATTCAAGCGTGCGCGCTCCGTTAAGAATTGGGCATCGTAAAACGCAATCCACTTTTCGTCTTCCTGGTAGCGCGCTTCCTCTACCTGACGGAGCGACACGCGCCCTTCGCCCAAGCGGGCTAGAAGAAGGCCCAGGCTTTCGCGGGCGAGATCGAGATCGACGCGGCTGACCGCCGTTCCGGTTTCGTCCCGTTTGATATCTGAAAAGCTTTGGTGAACGTCGAGCGCGATGCGGTTGCGCACGGCTTCCATTTCGATTTTGAGACGCGCAGAATCGGTCTCGGCCTGAGCGACGCTGGCCGCGACCGCCGGGCCGGTGAGCAAAGGCAATTGAAAGCTCATGCCAAGCTGGCCATTGTGCCGCTGAAAGTGGTTGAAGAACTGATCGTAATTGTTGTAGCGGGCAAGCAGCGCATATTGCGCCACCAGGTCCACTTTCGGCAAGCGGGCGGCCTGTGCGCCTTTCATCTCAAAACCCTTGGCGATCATGGCGGATTGCAGCCGCTTCATTTCTTTATTGGAGGCAAGCGCCTGTTCGATGGCGGCCTCTTCGGTGGGGGGAATTTCGACGGCGGCACGTTCATCCGTGGCGGGGCGAGCGCGGTCTTCGGCGGTGTAGCCCAGAACAATGGCCAGCGATCTTTCGGCGAAATCCCGATCCGCGGCAAGCGCTTCCTGCCGCTGGAGGGCTTTCTGCAAATCCAGATTGGCGCGCCTGGTTTCAATGGGCAACTCGCGGCCTTCCTGTACGCGGCCCTGCACGGTTTTGATCACGCTTCGCAGGCTCTCCACCTGCTTGGCGGCCAGGACCTGCAAGCGCGTGGCGCGATCGCCATCGAGAAAAAGCGATGCTGTCCGATAGGCGACTTCGTCGCGCTTCGATGCGGAAACGAACCCGGCACCGCGCGCATTTTCCCTGGCCTGCGCTACCGCAAACGTCTGCGGGCGGTTGAAGAGCGATTGCGACGCCTGAGCGCGAACCACGCTGGGTGCCGCGCCTTCAATACTGAGCGGAAAACCGCTGGAATAGGCGAGGCCGCTGCCGATGCCGACGTGAGGGGAGAAGGGGTCGCGCGCAATGCGGATGCCTTGAAGCGATTTCTGCTCATCGAGCCGCGCGAGCGCGATATCAGGATTTTGCCGGAGCGATCGATCCACCGCCTGCTTCAGTGTGAATGTATAAGTTTCGGCGCAAAGGCTGATTGCCGCCAGGTACAAGGTAACGAATCGGAGCATTCTATTCGTAGCGTAGCGCTTCGGTGGGGTTCAGCTTGCTGGCGCGGTTGGCGGGCAGCATTCCGAAAATTAATCCAACCACACAGGAGACGCTGAAGGCTACGGCAATCGACGTGACGGAGATGGGGATGTTGATGTCGTCGGTAAAGAATTGGACACTGAGCGGCATCGCCACGCCAAGCAGGATGCCCAATATGCCGCCGCCCAGGCTGATGATGACGGCCTCGGTCAGAAATTGCAGCAGGATCTCGCGCCGCGAAGCGCCCACGGCCATGCGCAAACCGATTTCGCGCGTTCGTTCCGTCACCGTGACCAGCATGATGTTCATGATGCCGATGCCGGAGATGACCAGAGCAATGGTGGAGACCAGCAGCAAGACCAGGCTGAGTACAAAGCTGATACTCTTCGCCGCGGAAAGAATGGCGGAGAGGTTCTCCACTTTGTATTTCGCGCCGGCGCGGTGCCTGCTTTCGAGCACCTTGGTCACGCTCTGCGTCACGGCTTCCACATCTTCAGGAGTTTTGGCCTGCACGTAGAGGGGGTCAATGCGTTCGACGCGTGTGAAATACCGTTGCAGCGTGATGGGAATCAGGATGGTCTCATTGTTCAGTTCGCTCTGGCCGAAGCTGGAGACTTTCTCTTTGAAGGTGCCGATGACCGTGAACTGCAGCCCGTGCAGCTTGATCACCTGACCCACGGCGGCTGTCTGGCTTCCGTAGAGCCTGACGGCCAACTTGTCTGTAAGCAGAGCCACTTTTTGCCGGAGCGCGACATCGTTCGAATCGAGAAAGCGCCCGGCGAGCACCACAAGATTACGCACCGATTTGTAGAACTGATCCGACCCCACGATGAGGACATCCTGCTCTTTGCCCTGAATCACCATGCGGTCGAAATTATTCATGATGGGCGTGGCGGCCAGGATGCGGTCGCTGACGGCTTCGCGTACGGCATCCACATCGCTCAACTTGATGAAATCGGCATCCACCTGCGCTGCTGTCTGCTGGCTACCGATCTCATATTGCGCAAACACCATGTTGCTGCCCACACCCTCAATCTGTTCGAGGATGTAATTCTGGCTGGTGAGCGCAATGGTGACGACAAGGATGACGCTGGCGGTACCGATCACCATGCCGAGGCCGGTGAGGACGCTGCGAACCGGGTTTGCGAGAAGAGCTTGAACGCTAAAGTGGAAGCTCTCGCCCAGGTTCATGAAACCTTGTTGAGCAGCTTTCGAGCTTCCGTTTTCGAAGGATCGTCCGGAGAGATGTTCATCGCCAGATACTTCTTCAGCAGTTCACGCGCTTGATCGGTCTTGCGATTGGCTTTGATATAAGCCGCTGCTTCGGCAAACACCACCTTCGGCGCATTGGGTGCCACCTGGTGGGCTTTGGCGAAAGTGGCATCGCTCTCATCGAAGCGGCCCTGCTTTGAAAGCAGTTTGGCCAGATCCACCAAACGTCCGGGCTGCTGTGGCGCGAGTTCGGTTGCACGGCGAAGGAAGGTTTCCGCCTGTCCCCAATCTTTGCGCTCTTCGGCGATGCGGGCTTTGGCGAAAGCACCTTCGGCGGGATCGCGTTTGGCGATCTTGTCCGCTATTTTCGAAGCTTTGTCTAAGCCGCCGCCCAGCAGGCCGGGTGCTTGCAGGTAGTATTCGAACAGATCGTTCAGAGCTTCGCCATCGGTGGAATCGAGCTCCACCGACTTTTCGAAGTTGGTTCGAGCCTTCGACGCGTAACCGGGTGCCGCAATGGGAAAAGCGGTCTCCGCGCGACGCCCATAGGCCCGGCCCAGCCAGTGATAATACGATGCGTTGCCCGGTTCCAATTCAATCGCTTTGTGAAAGGCGTCCGTTGCATCGCGATACGCGCCCAACATGTAATAGCTCTTGCCCAGCAGTTCTGTTTCAGCAGCCGTGCGCTCAGCGATGGGCGCGAGAGTTTGCACCGCGGCCCCATAGTGGGTGCGGTTATATAACCTTAAAGCTTTATCGTATTCAGAGTTATGCGCCGGCGCGGGCGATGCCACAACGGACGTGACAGCTAACGCACAAGCCAAAACCAATGCAAAACGGATCCCCATAAACCTCAACACTTGCCTCAATTATATCCTCTTGCAAATTAGGATGACGCTGGGGAGGTTAGGGTTTCACGATTGCCGGTAAGTTTGAAGCCCACACAGTACCAGGGACTTGGACGCTGGCGAGAGCCATCACTGCCCAACCGGTGCCCATGGAGGAAATCCACTGGTCGTGGTCGTACGGGAAGCCGCCCTGGAAGTAGGGCTGGAACTTTACGGAGCGACTTACCACGTGCCAGGATCCGTCGGAAGCTTGGGTGCGGATCAGGTAAGCCGTTCCTTTGGCGACCGCGGGGTCCGCGGCGTGGCCCGCTTCGGCGAGGGCGTAAAGGGCTTGGCCGGTGGCGTAGGCATCTTCGGGCAGAAAATCGTTCTGACCCCACCCGCCGGAGGGACGCTGTTTTGCCAGCACCTCGCGGGCTGCTTGAGCGATGGTGGCCGCGGGCGCGCCGGCCCATTTCAGGCCTAGCAGGCGCAGATTCGAATCTTCGGCATAGCGGGGCTTGGAGGACGCAAGCCATTTCGCGGCGCGCTGGATGCGTTCGCCGTATTCGGCCTGAGAGCCTGCATTCCCGAACAGCGACAGCGAACGGATAGCCAGGGCGGTGAGCGCGATATCGCTATCTTCGACGGGAACCCTGGCAAAACCGCCGTGATGCCAGTAACCGGCGGCGAGCTGTTGCACCGCCACGTTACGGACCATGGCGGCGGAAACCAGGTCAGGCGTGTAGCCCTCGCCGGCCATGCCGAGCAGCCCATAAGCAATGGTGTCCGCGCCACCGGGCGGATCGTCGCGCACCAGCAGCCCTTCCGCGCGCGGCTCCCAGCTTTTGGTCACTGTAGCCAAGCGCTCATGGGCGGCGTCGCGGTCGACCTCCAAGCCGTGCTGGCGCGCCGTTCCCGCCACCATGCCGGTCATGTTCTGCGAATGGCAGCCCACGCAACCGCTCTGCTGGAAGAACGTTTTGGTGCTGGTTTCAAGTAAGCGCATCGCGCGGCGAGTTGCTTCTTCACGCGTCACGGATGGAAGGGTGACCGCGGCCGATGGCGAAGTTGAGCTTGCCGGGCTGACGGAGAGACATTTCAGTACGTCGGGGCGGGAAAACTTCAGTGCCCAATCGCGAGCCGTTTTGCCATCCGCATTTT
The DNA here is from genome assembly GCA_038229155.1 of Bryobacterales bacterium. Classification (GTDB taxonomy): domain Bacteria; phylum Acidobacteriota; class Terriglobia; order Bryobacterales; family Bryobacteraceae; genus JALYXI01. Next base: position 6,515 of record JBBROT010000063.1, read on the forward strand.
GGAAGGCGGGGTCGGCACCTTTGGCGAGCAGCAGCCGCACGGTTTCCGGGCTCTGCAATTCACTTGAAACAGCGGCATGGAGCGCCGTCATGCCGCGCCCATCCACCGGGTCCACCTTGGCTCCATGATCCAGCAGCAGTTTTGTCATGGCGGGCGGGCCATAGGGCGTCGCCAAAATCAGCGGAGTGAGGCGGGTCAGCGCGATCATGCCGTTTTTTACGCGTTTCCCATCCGCGGAGGAAACGGCGTTCGGATCGGCCCCGGCTTCTAAGAGCAACCTGGCAATCTCTACCGAGCCATCCGCCGCCGAATTCATGAGCGGGGTAAAGCCATTCATTTGCTTTGCATTCACATTCAAATGCGATGCCAGCCCGAGACGGATGGCGGTGATGTTTCCGGCGTTGCTGCCAGCATGCAACAGGTTTGTGCCGAACGAATCGACCGCGGTCACGTCGGCATGATGGCGCGCCAGCAAATCGACCGATTCGCCTCCGGTCGGACTCATAGCAGCCACCAGCAAGGCGGTCGTGCCGGATTTTGTCTTCGTGTTGGCGTCGGCACCTTTCGAGAGCAACAGTTTGACCCGCCGCGGATCCCATGCGGCCCACATCAGGGCGGTTCCATCGAAGGAATTCTTCAGGTTTGGGTCAGCGCCGCTGTCCACTAATATGCGCATGGAATCCAGGCTCCCGTAGGCCGCGGCGTACATGAGCAGCGTATTTTCCCGTGTGCCGCGCGCGTTCGGGTTGCCGCCGTTTTTCAAGTAGCCGAAGAGTTCGGCAAGTTTGTTATTATAGATTGCCTTGATTTGGGGATTGGGCGTCTGCGCGGCCATAGGGCCGACTGACAGGAGTAGGCACAACGCTACGGGCGCGGCAATTCGCATGATGACAAGTAGTGTAGGGCACGTACAGGACGTTACACAATGAAAATTTGTTTGTGGCCGGGAGTACAGTACCGGCGCGGAGTGTTGTTCCCCGTACATCTTTAGTAGAGGGCACCCTAGTACTGTTGGGTGTGTCTGCTTCGGTCTCGCTCATTTTGAGTTCTCCTCTTACGGGACTCGGATTGTCACTGCTTCTGATGGCAATCGGTTTCGCCGCCCTGTTTACCTGGATTGTTCCGTTAACCGCACTGGTAAATTTCGGTATGGAGTGCCCTCGCTGCTCGTCGAAAAGCGTGCGTGTTTCGCGAACGAGCGGCATGTTGGATCAATTGCGTTCAGCCTTCATGGTCACCTGCTGCCGTTGCCGGGCCTGCCGCAATCGATTTTTCCGCTTGCGGCGCGTTGCGGAACCCGCGTTGAAGGCTTACGAAACACGGACCCTGTAGAACCGGTTACGCGCTGCCGATCAGCACGCCCGAGGCGAAGACCAGCGCTCCGCCGACGATGACTTGCAGGCAGGAAACGGCGAAGTTGGTGGCGAAGTATTTATAGCGCACATACGCAATCGCCAGCAGTTCCAAGCCCACGATAAAGTACGCCAGGATGAGCGCGTGCTGCATGTTGGGAATCAGAAACGGCAGTGTGTGCAGGAAGCCTCCGACGAACGTCATGGCACCGGTTACAGCGCCGCGCCGGATGGGGTCGCCGCGGCCAGTTAGTTCGCCGTCATCGGACAGCCCTTCTGAAAATGCCATGGAGATGCCGGCTCCGACGGCTGATGCGAGCCCGATGAGAAACACCGTGCGGGGAATGTGCGTGGCAAAAGCTGTGGCGAAGATGGGTGCCAGCGTGGAAACGGAGCCATCCATCAGGCCGGCCAAGCCAGGTTGTACCGTGCGTAGCAGGAAGCTGCGATCCGTGGCTTCGGACGGCGTCATTTTGCATCGGGCGCATCGCGCTGGCCCCGGCCAAAGGTAAACCTGCGCCCCAGAATCATCTTGACCAGCAGATGGTCTGTGGAGTGGGTGACACCGACGCCTACGCCGAAGTTGAACTCCCAATTCTTGCCGAAATCGATATCGACAGCGGGGATGATTTGTTGCTGCTGATCGCGAAACGTTTCGAAGCCGGTGACGGGCCCCAGCGCGCCGTAATATTCAAGAGCCGCGCTGACCTTCTTCGTCACGTCGTAGGCGGCTTTGAAGTTGGGTGAGAAACCGACGCCGCCGCGGACGCCGGGTCCGTGGAAACTGCGGTCCATGGTGGGGTTAAAGGCCAGGTACCACTTGCCCAGGCGCTTATCGACGATGGGCCGGATTTCGAGGCTCCATGTATCCTGAGCAAACTTGCGCCTCTGATAGCCGAATTCGAGGGAAAGACTCACGCCGACGGGCCACTTCCACTCTTCCGGCACACGCACGCGGGGCCTGATATGATCGCCCACCCATTGATAACCGTAGCGGGTGCTGGTGCTGGTGAAGATGTAAAAGCCAAGTTCGCTCCAGGAGTTCAGGCCACGTGTGATTTCAATGGTTTCATGCCAGGTGTGCTGCGTGGCCTGCACGCCGTCCACTTCATCTTTCGCGCCGGAGAAGGTGAAGTTGTTGTGCAATTCCACCATGGTGACTTTGGGCGTGAGGGTATCGGAGCCGTAGACCTGAATTTCGTAGTTATCTTGGGCTTGGAGAGTGCCGCACCCGAGGAGGCAGACGGCTAGCGCGGCACCAGGCGCAGCATGCTGAACGTGAGAGAAAACACGCGCACGTCGGGCGGTGCGGAAAAGGTCGGTGAACACGCGATCTCCACAGTATAGCTATCGGCGCGCGGCAGGTCGGCTTCATAGATGAAGAGGCCGGGGCGGGTGAGGGGCAATTCCTGTAAAGCTTGGCCGTTGACCCGCGCGCGCACTCGCACGGGCTGGCCTTGCTGGAAGGCCTGGTCTGGCGCGTGGCCGCGAATGCGCAGGCGCAGATCACCCGGACGCACGGGGGCCAACACCGCCGTGGCATGTTCGCCGACCCAGCGGTATTCGGCACCATCGCGCCCTTCCAGCTGGCCCCAGCCGTCACCCAGTTTGGCTTCGTGGCCGGGCTGCGAGAAATCGATGATGTCGGCTCGGTCGCCGGGGTAGAGTTCTTCGCGATCGCGCGTGGGAAGAACGGTGTAGACGCCGCCTTCTTCGTGGGCGCGGTAAGGGCAGGCGGTGCACTCAAGCGTTTGCGCCGCGTTTCGCCTGAACGGTTGGCCGCAATCCGGGCAGCGCAGAAATTGCTCAAACGAAGCCATTTCGGGCGCGGTATCGGGGGCAGTGCTAGAACCGGCCTTTTTGCAGAATGCCGCGAGCGTTCCGCCCAGCAGACGGGGCGCGCCGGGAACGGAACGGGCCACCGCGCGTTCTCCCCAGCCGCGCTCCGTCACGAAAGTTTCATACTCCAGGGCCGCGAAGTGCTTGCGGATGAGCCGCTCCCAATCGGCCAGGTACATGGTGTGGTTCTGGCGGATTCCGAAACTCTCTTCCTGTCGCGCGCCGATCACATCTTTGACCAGATAGCCAAGCAGGCCCCAATCGTACAGCTTCTTTTCCCAGGGGCGCATCAGGTTGTAATAGGGCGCGCGATAGAGGCGCAGCGAGAGCAGGCGCAGCATGGGTTCATCCGCGAAGAAGAAGACGCCGCCGGGCCGAAGCACGCGCTTTACTTCGATAAATACCTGCTCGATATCGCTGAACTGGCTCAACATCTGAAACGCCATCACGAAGCGCAACGATTCATCGGCGAAGGGCAGTTTGGCAGCGTCGCCGGCGATGCGTACCACGGGCATTTCAAACTCCCGGCGGCCGTGGCGAAGGGCGTCGGCGGAGATATCGAGCGCGAAGCCCTGCGCGCCGAACTCGGTGGCGAGCATGAAGCTGGAATGTCCCACGTTCGCGCCGATTTCAAGAAACGGAGTGATGGCACCGGGCAAGGGCCCGATGAAACTAAGATGCTTGCGGATGACGCTGGCGCGGTTGCGGTTCTGGCGGGCATAGTGTTCGAGTGCCCGCTCCGGCTCACCGAGCGAGGCGAAGTTGTGGAACTCCACCTCCGCGCGCTTTACTGAGAATGCCTGTGCTTCTTTCAACTTTCATAGTACGTTGTTGACAGTGCAACAAACTTGGCGCGACCTGCTCTTTGCTCACTGGCCTGTTAGCGCGCGGGCTCTCGCTGCCAACATGCCGGCGGAGTTGGTGCCCGACCAACATTCGGGCAGCGCCTGGATCGGCGTGGTTCCGTTTCGCATGACCGGGATTCGGCCATACGGTCTGCCCGCCGTGCCGGTGCTGTCGGAGACGCTGGAACTGAATGTTCGCACCTATACGACTGTGAGCGGCGTTCCGGGCGTTTACTTTTTCAGTCTGGATGCATCCAGCAGATTGGCCGTGAAGATTGCGAGGCGTTTTTTTCATCTGCCTTACTTCCATGCGGAGATGAGCTGCCGCGCGGGCGATTCTTTCCACTACGCGAGCCGGCGGAAGCAGACGAATATTCGCTGCGAAGTGGACTATGCGCCGATGGGAGAAGGCAAAGCCTCAGCCCCCGGTTCGCTTGCATATTTTCTGACGGAACGCTACGCGCTCTACACCACCGACGACCGCGGACAGCTATACCGCGGGCGCGTCCATCATCGCCCTTGGCTGCTGCAAGGAGCGCAGGCGCGCTTCCATGCAAACACCATGACCGACCCTCTGAACATTGCACTTTCCGGCTCTCCCGTTCTTCACTTTTCGCGCGAACTGGAAGTCTCCATTCTGGACCTTACGAAGTGCTGATCGGAGTCTTCGATTCCGGCGTGGGTGGGTTGACCGTGCTTCGCGCGCTGCACTCGCGTCACCCAGGCCACGATTTCCTGTACCTGGGCGACACCGCGAGAGTGCCGTATGGCCGCAAGCCTCCCGCGATGGTGCGCCAGTTCGCGCGAGAGATTGCAAGGTTCCTGCTGGCGCACGACGTGGAGGCCCTGGTGGTTGCCTGCAACACAGCCTCAGCCGCCGCGCTTCCGGGGCTGGCCGATGAGGTGCCGGTGCCTGTCTGGGGCGTGATCGAACCGGGTGTCACGGCGGCAAAGAAGGCCTCGCGCGGCGGCCGTGCCGGCATCATCGGCACCAAGGGAACTATCGCCAGCGGCGTGTACCAGAGGAAGCTGGAAGCGCAGGGTCTGGAGGTTTGGGCGCAAGCCTGTCCGCTGCTGGTGCATGTGGTGGAGGAGGGGCTAGCGGATTCCGCCGAAGCTGAATTGCTGGTCCGTCACTATCTGGCTGAACGGCCTGAACTGGATACGCTCATCCTGGGATGCACGCACTATCCGGTGTTGCGGGACACCATCGCGCGAGTTGTGGGCCCGAGCGTTCACCTGGTGGATAGCGCGGAGGAGATCTCAAAAGTGGTGAGCGTCAGCGTGCCTGAGCCCGCTTGGCGCGTCGGCACCATCACTCATTATGTGACCGGTGATGCTATTGCTTACGAACACACCGCGCATGTGATCGGGGGCGTGGACGGAGAAATTAAGACTCTGAGCGTTGCCGAGTTGACCGCGATCTAGCTCAATGCTTTTTCCAGACCGTTGCGGATGGCGTTCTCGATTGTGCCTTGAAACGGCCGCGCGAGGAACGGGATGTCGCCCTTCGCGGTCACGTCCTTTTGGTTGACGTGGAGCGAGCAGCCAATGGAAAAGCCTTTCACCTTGCCGCTTACCGTGCAGGTATCGCCATTCCAGGTTTGCGTGATGCGGCCTGCGTCGTTCGGGAACTGCTGTTTTAAATTCTCGGCAAACTTGTCGAGACGGCGCTTGGCCTCAGCGGGCGGCAGCGCGTGGTTGACAGTTACTTGCATGCTTCCTTATTCATACCGTAAAACTTCGGCGGGGCTGATGCGAGTGGCATTTCGCGCGGGATAAATGGTGGCGAAAAAACTGACCGCGATGGCGACCGCCGCCACGTATAGGCCGTCGAACGGGCGGGCTTCGAAAGGGACGAAGCTGAGCGAATAGATTTGCTCGTCGAGCGGAATCCACCTGTAGCGATTCGCGAAATAGCAGAGGCTATAACCCACTATCAAGCCTAGCACGGTGCCTGCGATGCCGATCAGCACACCTTGCATCATGAAGATACGCCTGATCTGGCCGGAGCGCGCGCCCATGGACATAAGCACGGCGATGTCGCGCCGCTTTTCCATCACCATCATGACCAGCACAATGAGAATGTTCAAAGCGGCGATCAGTTCGATGAGGCCGATAGTGATGACGGTGACGATTTTTTCCATGTTCAGGGCCTTGAGCAATTGACGGTTCTGTTCCTGCCAGTTAGTGGAGGCGAACATTGGCCCCGCGATTCGCTCTGCCTCTTTAGCGACAGCGGGAGCAAGGTAGACATCGTCCACGCGCAGTTCGATGGAATTGACCACGTCGGGAAGCGATAGGATGCGCTGTGCCGTCGCAAGCGGCACGTAGGTCCA
>JBBROT010000064.1:0-12667 GCA_038229155.1 Bryobacterales bacterium
AAATGTTCAACCGTCTGGATCCGAAGATCTCGACGGAAATTCTGGGCAACATCGAAGACCAGGATGCCGGTCTGGTGGAGACGATTCGCCATCTTATGTTTGTCTTTGAAGATTTGCTTTCCATCGATGAGAACGGCATGAAACTGTTGGTGGCGAAGGTGGACAGAAAGAACCTGACGGTGGCTTTGAAAGGCACCAGCGATCAGCTTCGGAATCATTCCCTGAGCGGGATGTCGCAGCGCGGAGCGGAGATGCTGAAGGAAGACATGGACGCCATGGGCCCTGTGAAGATCAAGGATGTGGAGGCGGCGCAACAGCAGATTATCGCGCTGGTGCGGCAACTGGAGACCGAGGGTGTCCTTAATATGAAGGGCTCGGCGGGCGAACAATATGTCGTCTAGAGTGCTGCTGCGCGAACAGAACCACGAACGGGTAGAGCCCATGGTGTGGCGGACTTCGGCACACGCGCAGACACCCGTCGCCCGGAATCATCAAGCCAATTCGTTCCAGGATTCAGCCAGTGCCGACCCGGAAACAGCGGAGTTGCATAGCCGGTTGCTGGAAGCGGAGCGCACGGCTCGCGAGGCGATTGAAGCGGCGCGCCGGCAAGCGTTCGCGGAGGGAGAAGCGCAAGGGCGGGCACAGGCGTCAGGCTTGTTGGAGCCGGTTCTGGCGAGGCTTGCCCGAAGTCTGGAAGACGTTGCGAATTTGCGCCCACGGCTGCGGGAAGAGGCGGAGAGCGATGTGGTGCAGCTTTCGCTCGCCATTGCCCGCCGCATTTTGCACCGCGAACTTTCGCTGGAGCCCGAGGCCATTCAAGCGCTGGTGCAGGTGGCTTTGGACCGTCTGGCAAAGCAGGAAATTTATCGCGTGCGCATTCACCCGGCGCAGGAACATGCGATACGGGCCGCACTCGCGGTGCATCATAGCGGCGTGGAAGTTGTGGTGGACCCGCGCTTGGAAGTGGGGGCCCTGATGTTTGAGACCAATCGCGGAAAGATGGACGCTTCCGTGGCGGCACAGTTCGAAGAGATTGAGCGCGGGTTGACGGACCGGGTGAAACGATGACAAACGCTTCGCCTTTGGACCTTCGGCCCTATCATATCGATCTCGCGCGCCTGGACCCATTCCAGACGGCGGGAGAAGTGGTTCAGCTTGTGGGGCTGCTGATTGAATCGGCTGGCCCGGCGACGGCGATCGGAGATTTCTGCTGCATCCGCACACAGGGGGGCCGTTCCATCCGCACGCAGGTAATCGGCTTTCGCAACGGCCATGTGCTCTCCATGCCGCTTGAAGATACCGACGGCCTATGCCTGGGCGATTGCATCTATGCTCGTCCGAACGACGCAACGGTCTGTGTGGGACCGCATCTATTGGGCCGCGTTCTGGACGGATTCGGCGAACCGATGGACAAGGGTCCGCGCTTCCCGGCGGGTGAGCGGTACCGGCTGTACCAACCTCCGCAGAACCCGCTCGACCGGGCTCATATTACGGAACCGCTGATCACGGGCATTCGCGCCATTGATGGATTGCTGCCGATCGGGCTGGGTCAGCGCGTGGGAATTTTCGGCGGCTCCGGTGTGGGCAAGAGCACGCTGCTGGGAGCGATGGCGCGCAATAGCTCCGCCGACGTTACTGTCATCGCGCTGATTGGAGAACGCAACAGGGAAGTGCGCGCGTTTTTGGAGCATGAGCTTGGTGAGGAAGGCCGCCGGAAATCGGTTGTGATCGCCGCGACTTCCGACAGGCCCGCGCCGCTGCGGGTGCGCGCTTGTTTCGTGGCGCTGGCTGTGGCGGAATATTTTCGCGATCAAGGCTTGAAAGTATTGCTGGTGATGGATTCGGTGACGCGGCTTGCGATGGCGCAGCGCGAGATCGGTCTGGCCGCGGGAGAGCCGCCCAGCCAGAAGGGCTATACGCCTTCCGTGTTCAACCTGCTGCCGAAAATTTGCGAACGCGCCGGCAATTTCGAGCGCGGTTCCATTACCGGATTCTTCACCGTTCTGGTGGAGGGCGACGTTTTCAATGAGCCCATCTGCGATGCCGTTCGTTCCATCCTGGACGGGCACATTACGCTTTCGCGCGAGTTAGGTGCCGCGGGTCACTACCCCGCGATACAAATTCTGGATTCGGTCAGCCGTTTGCAATCGCAGATTTCAAATCCGGAGCAGAAGCAGAGTGCACAGAAGATACGTGAAGCACTTGCCGCTTACCGGCAGGCGGAAGACTTGATCCAGTTAGGCGCCTATGTGAATGGGAGCAACCCGCGCCTGGATGCGACGATTCGCGCCCGCGATAATATGATGCGCTATCTGCGGCAGGATGGCAGCGTTTCGACGCCGATTCAAGAGACACTCACCGGGCTTTCGAACCTGGCGCTGCAACTGCAATGAAAACGTTTCGCTTTCCACTGGACCGCGTGCTTCATTGGCGCACGTTGCAATGCGAGCTGGAAGAAGCGGCCGGCACTCATCTGGCGGCGCAGCGGGCGCAACTAGCTGAAGACCTGACGAAGATCACGACTCTCCGGAAGGACGCGTCGGATTCCGTAACGCAGCAGACGACGGTGAATGCGTCGGACTTTCAGACGCTTGCCAGCTTCAATGTGTGGGCAGAGCAACAGAAAGCGAAGATTCGCGCGCGGGCGGAAAAATTGCGACTGGAAGCGGAGGCGCAACTGTTGCGCACCGCCGAAGCACGACGCAAAAAGAAGCTGCTGGAGATACTTCGGGAGAACCGCCTTACCGAATGGACGGCTCTTCGGGACAAGGAAGACGAACAGGCCGCGGCGGACTCCTGGCTTTCGCGTTATGCGGCGGAACGCTACACTACGGAAAATGTTTCCCCGCCGCCTGGCTAGCACGCTGCTTGTTTTCGCGCTGAATTTCGCTCCGGCACTATCTGCCGCCAAGCGGCCCCTCAATTTCAAAGATTTCGATTCGTGGCGCAGCATCAATGGACAGGTGCTGTCCCGCGATGGGCGGTTCCTGGCCTATGGCCTGTTTCCGCAAGACGGCGACGGCGACGTGGTGGTGCGCGATCTTGCGACCGGGAAAGAATTGCGTGAAAATGCCGGTCAACTGCCGCCGCCCGTGCCGCCTGACCCGAACTCTGAAGGGCCGCCGCGTCCGCGTGCCATCCGGCTGGCCTTCACAGCGGATTCCCACTACCTGATTTTTGTTTCTTACCCCAAGAAGGAAGGCGTGCAGAAGCAGAAGGAGGATGCGCGGACCAAGAGTGACGCGCGCGCGGAATTGCCTCCGGGCGATCTGGTGATTTTCAACCTTGTTGCGGTGACGCGTGCCCGGGTGGCCCATGTGAAAGATTTCGGGATTCCCGATCATGGCGATTCGCTGGTGGCTTATTTGAAAGCTCCGGCGGCGCGTCCGGTAGCGGGTAAGCCGGCCCTGGGTACGGATTTGGCGATCCGGCAATTGGACACGGCTTCGGAACGCACCATTCCGGAAGTGGCCGAATATGTTTTGACGAAGGATGGCCGCACGTTGACGTATACAGTGGCGTCCGCGAAAGACGAAAGCAATGGCGTGTACGTTGTGCCGGCGAAGGGCGCGGACACGCCGAAATCTCTGCTCACCGGGAAGGGCCAGTACAAGAAGTTGACCTGGGATGACAAGCAGGACGAGCTCGCGTTCGTGAGCAGCCGAGACGATTCCGCTTCGAAGGCCGCGAAATATAAACTCTACCTTTGGGACAAGAAAGCGCCCCAGGCCGTGCCCGTTGCGACGGTTGAGACTTCGGGCTTTCGTTCCGGCTTCGTGGTGAGCGAAACGGCCCCGCTGAATTTTTCGAAGGACGGCACGCGGCTCTTCTTCGGCGCGGCGCCTCCGCCTTTGCCGGAGCGAAAGACCGGGCCGCCGGCTGATGACGAACCGGTCTTCGACCTCTGGCATTACAAAGACGACCATGTGCAGCCTATGCAGAAAGTGCGCGCGGGCCAGGAGCGCACGCGGTCGTTCCGCGCGGTGTACATCGTGCCGCAACACAAGCTGGTGCAGCTTGGCGATCAGGAACTGTCAGAGATTACGCCGAGTGAAAACGGCCGGTATGCGCTCGGTTCAGATGACCGTGAGTATCGGCCCGCCGTGGAATATGGCGAGCGCGCGGCCGATTCTTTCCTGGTGGATACGGAAACGGGCAAGCGCACTTTGCTGGGGAAGAAGCAGAGCGGCAACGTGACCTGGTCGCCGGATGGCAAGTACGCGGTGTCGTTCGATGGCGAGAATTGGAATGCCGTCGCGGTGCCCTCGGCCAAGGCCGTGAACCTGACGGCGAAGCTTCCAGTTAAGTTCTGGACCGAAGACAACGATACGCCCGGGGCACCGCGCGCGTATGGGCTGGCGGGCTGGAGCAAGGATGGCAAGAGCGTGCTGCTCTATGACCGGTTCGACATTTGGGAATGTTCACCCGATGGTTCGCATGCGGCGAATTACACCGCCGGCCTGGGGCGCAAGAACAATCTTGAGTTGCGGTACGTGAAGCTGGATGCGGAGGAGAAGACCATCGACACGGCAAAGCCGCTGCTGCTTCGCGCGGAAAATGTGCTGACGCGAGAGACCGGTTTTTATTCCGGCACTACGCAACTCACCATGGGGCCGGTGGATTATGGAACACCCGTCAAGGCCAAAGATGCCGATGTGCTTGTGCTGGCCGCGCAAACGTTCGACCGCTATCCGGATTTGTTGGTGACGGATTCAGCAATGACCAGCCTGAAGAAAGTGACGGATGCGAATCCACAGAAAGCCGATTTGCTATGGGGCAGTGCCGAGATGGTCAGCTTCCATAATCTGGATGGCGTTCCGCTGCAAGGGGCGCTTTATAAGCCGGAGAACTTCGACCCCGCAAAGAAGTATCCGATGATCGTCTACATTTATGAACGGCTTTCGCAGAACGTGAACCACTTCACCGACCCGAAGCCGATGGACAGTATCAACATTCCGTATTACGTCAGCAACGGCTATCTGGTCTTTACGCCGGACATTGTTTACACCACTGGGTATCCGGGCCAAAGCGCGCTGAAGTGCGTGCTGGGCGGCGTGGACGCGATGGTGAACAAGGGTTACGTGGACGAGGCGAATATCGGGATGCAGGGGCATAGCTGGGGCGGCTATCAGATCGCTTACATGATTACTCAGACGTCGCGCTTCAAGGCTGTGGAAGCGGGCGCGGTGGTGGCGAACATGACCAGCGCGTATGGCGGCATCCGTTGGGGGAGCGGACTGCCGCGCCAGTTTCAATATGAGAAGACGCAGAGCCGCATTGGGGGCAGCTTGTGGGAATACCCTTTGCGGTTCCTGGAGAATAGCCCGCTGTTTCAGGCTGATCGCGTGAAGACGCCGCTGCTGATGGTTCACAACGACGCGGACGATGCGGTGCCGTGGTATCAGGGCATTGAATACTATTTGGCGCTGCGGCGATTGAATAAAGAGGTGTATATGTTTAGCTATGCGGGCGAGCCGCACCACTTGCAGCGCCGCGCGAATCAGAAAGATTATGCACGGCGTTTGGCTGAATATTTCGCCTTCGAATTGAAGGGGGCCGCGAAACCTGCCTGGATGGAAAAAGGGATCCCTTATCTGCACGCGGCTGAGGAGCCCGCGACCGATCTGCAGTGAGTTTCTCACCGAAATGCAAGCGGTCGGGAGTTTGAAAACTTTTAGAAGCGTTCAATGGTGCTGCGCGTATCTGCCTTCTGCGATGGCCGCTAATTCTATACTTGCCGACAAGGCAGAATCATGGCAGCGGAACCACAATCCGGTCTCTCAGTTTCCGGTAGCGGGACGTATCAGTCCCAACCGTCGGTCGCCCTCACGCAGCTCCTTTGCGAGCCAACTATACCCTTCGCCGTTTTAAGTGGATCTGAGTAGGCCCCGTTCTCTCCAGATTGCGTCTGATTCTGGGGACCAGCCTGGGTACACAATAAGCCACTCTCGTGAAAACAAGTTGCTCCGGAGTGAATCCCGGTGCTTTACATATGCGGTGTCGATAACCTGAAGTCACAACAATATTTAGAACGTGAACGAGACGAGAAACTCGACCTGACTTGGTCTTGTCTTAAACGCTTGCAAATTCCGTTTATTATCGTCTGCCCACCTTGTGTATCGAAAGACCGGACTAATCCTGGTGGGCCCACGCATTATCTGGACACCGGCACCGGCGGTAATGCCACTGGTTGAGGGATTGGAGCCGTTCAAATTTCCAGAAAGCCGAAACGAAGGTCCGGCTTCGACAAAGGGACTGATTTTGGCGCGCTGCTTGAAGTTATACTTCGCAAGCACCGGAAACTCCCATGTGATGATCGTAAATTCGGATCGAGATTCTTTTAAGGGTTGCCCGACCAGTCCACCCAAGCTTACTTGGTCAGCGCGAAAGGGTCTGTACAGCCCATTCACTTCGATGGAAAGCCTTTTGTATGCAGCCAGTTCTAAGACCAGCCCGCCAATGTATCCCTGTGATTCGTCAATCCTATCGAATTGGCGCACAGCCGTTATCCCGCCTGTAAGTGGCGTGCCGCCGATCAAGCCGAATCGTAAGCGCCGCGAACCTAGCTTCCAAGATTCAACATGCGTGGCATAACTGACGCCTGTGACAAACTCGAACTGATCCCGCTTGCTTGCAATGCGGGGATAGTCGCCGTCGTATTGCCATCGAGTGTACCGAATTGCTGGTGAGATTCGGACCCGTCCCACTCGGAATTCCATTCCCGCACCGAGCGTACCCCCAAACTGAGATGGCTCTGTCGGAGCCGGATTGTGGCGGGTGCGGAAAGATAGCCCTGACTCAACGAACGGATGTACAGCCCAGACTACTGGTAGCCGATACTTAAGCAGGATCGGGTACTCCCAGGTGGTCACAGTAGAGTTGCCGTTCTGCAGCACGGAACCATTTGGTAATAGAAATCGGCGCTCCAGGTTGAGATTACGATGCAGAGCATCTACCTCGAGTGAGAGCCCGCTGTGGATCTCGATCTCCGCAGAAAATCCGGCGATAAAGCTGTGCGTGTCGGAGAACAAATCGAAAGTGGAAAGTCCAGCGGGAGAGGCTGGGTCCTGGAAAACGGTTCGCGATATCGGAAAATCGCGCGTGATATTTGTTCCCCCTACAACCCCAAAAGACACTCTCTGTGCACACAATAAGTTGGGGATCACAACCAGCGCTGGCACAAGCCATATTCCCGGTCGGCGTAATGTATGGTTGCTTCTAAACATCAACAGGGCATAACATGCCGGGGTCCATCCTTGAACTCCATCAAAATCAAAGGGAAATATTGTCTTTTCGGTCCGAAATAACCCACACCTGTGCCGACGGCACCACTGCTGAGTGCAAACTGAGTTTCCGCTGGCCCGAGCGGCCGGTCATTCATTTCACAAGGTGCCGAAAGGGAGTATCAGACTGAATCATCGGCAGATGGGAAACCTTAGTCTAATCATGGCGGCAAAGGTTTCGGGTTGCTAAGATGCCCATTAAACCGCCGAAAGTCGGGTAGTATTTAGCTGACGACCCTGAAATACGGCGTTACCGGAAATCCGCCAGGCTCAAATCCGTATGAACGGCGATGTGTTGATCTAGGATCCGCTCGGCTACACCGCGGCAGCAGGCTTGCGCAACGTCTCACCGGATTTCATGGCGATGGAGTGCAGCACGGAGCGCGGGAGCAAGCTCTGCATCGCGACCCAGGTGCGATAGCGCCAGCCGGGGATGACGATGGGCCGGTTGCGTGCCAGACCGTTCAGAGATACCCGGACCACTTCATCGGCTGTGGTCCAAAGGCTTTCCGGGATGCGGCTGGTATCCATGCCGAGGGCGCTGTGAAAATCGGAACGCGTGAAGCCGGGGCACAGCGCTTGAACGCGGACGCCGCTTCGTGCGCTTTTCAGCTCTAGCCATAGCCCTTCGGTAAAGCTGTTCATCCAGGCTTTGGTGGCGGAATAGTTGATGGAGCCGACGGTGGGCATCCATGCCGCGACGCTTGAGACATTTACGATGCTGCCACGGTTCCGCTGCACCATTCTGGGGAGCGCGGCACTGGTCAAGCGCATGGTGGCCACAGTATGGACGCGGTGCATGGCGTCCTGACCGGCAAGGCCGGTCTGCCAGAATAAACCGGCGGTACCGAAGCCCGCGTTGTTTACGAGAAAATCCAGCCGGTCTTCGGTTTGGACGCGGTATTCGAGAGCGCGCAGGCCCAGGTCCGTAGCCAGATCCGCGAGCATAACTTCGCCGCCGGTTTCCTTCTGAACCGCGTTGAGTTTGCGCTGGTTGCGGCCCACCAGAATCACCCAATATCCGGCTTGCACGAGCGCCCGTGCATAGGCTGCTCCAATGCCGCTGGAGGCACCGGTGACCAGAGCCACTGGCCCTTCAAACGCCGATAACGATTTTTCCAAAATGGCCTCCGCTTTCAAGAAGCTGGTATGCCGCGGGTGCTTCATCGAACGGGAAGACGCGGTCGATGACCGGCTTCAGGGAAGCTTGCGCGATGGCGCGGTTCATGTCTTCGAACATCTCGCGCGAACCAACGTAAATACCTTGCAGGTGGATGCTTTTCATCAGCACCGGTTGGGGATCCACTTCGCCTTTGCCGGTCAGGATGCCGATCAGGACGACCGTGCCTCCCATGCGAACGGCTTTGAGCGATTTCGCGAGCGTGCCTGCGCCGCCCACTTCCACGATACGGTCCACGCCGCTGGCTGGCTTTTCCCAATCGGGAGTGGTCTTGTAGTTCACCAGCACATCGGCACCCAGGGCGCGCGCGCGTTCCAGTTTGGCATCGCTGCTGGACGTGGCAATTACTCGCGCACCGGCCATTTTGGCGAATTGCAGCGCGAAGAGAGACACGCCGCCGGTGCCTTGAACCAGCACCGTTTCGCCCGGGCGGAGGCCATCGAGAGCACGCCACGCGGTTACTCCGGCGCAGGGCAACGTCGCGCCTTCTTCAAACGACAGATGATCGGGAATAGCGACCAGCCCCTCCTCGGGGAAAACGCGATACTCCGCCAGAACGCCTTCGAGCGCGCCACCCAGGGCGGTGTTGGCTTTCTCCTGGTCGATGCGGCCGGAGATCCAGCCTTGCATGAAAATTCCGGCCACGCGCTCACCCACGTGCCACTTTGACGCGCCGGGCCCCAGGGCGGCCACTTCGCCCGCGCCATCGGAGAGCGGAATTAAGGGATAGCGCACGCCGCGGCCATACGCGCCGCGCGCCACAGCTAAATCACGATAGTTGAGCGAGGTGGCGCGCATCTTCACCAGCACCTCGCCATGGGCGGGTTCGGGCATGTTGCGCTCCGCCCGCGTGAGCCCTTCCACTCCCTTCGGTTCGCGAATCTCGTAAACTTTCATTGTTGGCCTTTCGCTTCTGTGATGTAAGTCTTCCCGTTCCGCTCGATCAGCATTTTACATATTCACTGCCGGTCACGCTGCAACATCGCGTGCAGGTGGGCTGCCGTCTGCTGGTTCCATTTGGCACGCGCAAACTCACCGGCGTCATTCTGGCTTGCCATAACGATTCTCCCGCAATGGCCGCGCGCGAGGCGCTGCGCTTGATCGATGCGGAACCGGTGCTGGGAAATGATCTTCTGGCGCTGGCCAAGTGGATTTCCGGCTATTACTGTTCGCCCTTGGGCGAGGTGCTTCGTTCGATGCTGCCGCTCGCTTCGGAGATTCGCTCGGGCAAGACTTACACTTTGACCGATTCGGGGCGCGATGCGGCGCGGCAGTTGCTCTTCGCTTCGGCCGCGGAAGACCAGACGGTGCAGATTTTGGGCGCGCTGGAACATCGCTCACTTTCAGGCGCGTACCTGAAGAAGAAGTTTCCGTTGGCCGATGCGGCGCTCAAATCGCTGGAGAAACGTGGCTTTGTAGTTTCGGAGATGACGCAATCCGAGCGCGATCCCTTACGGGCACCTTCTGCCGCGCTTTCCGTGGCGGCTTTGGATGGCGACAGGCATCCCGCGGAATTGAAGCTGCCGAAAGCTGAACGTGAACTGTTGGCGTTTCTGGAACTGCATCCGGGCGCACACAATTTGGTGGAGGTGGAGGGCCAAGTGAAGAATGCCAGCGCGGCGGCGCGGTCGCTGGCGCGGCGGAAGCTGGTGCGGGTTACGGAAAACCCGCCGGCGCGTCCGCACGAGATCGAACTGGCTCCGCATGAACTGAACCCCGACCAGCAGACGGCTTTTCAAGCGATTGACGCTGCCCTGATCGCGGCGCAATTCCAGACTTTTCTGCTGCATGGAGTGACCGGTTCAGGCAAGACCGAGGTCTACCTGAAGGCCATTGAGGCCACGCTGGCTCTGGGGCGAAGCGCTCTGCTGATGGTGCCTGAGATTGCGCTGACGCCCGCCATGGCGGGGCAGTTTTTCGCGCGCTTCGGCGACCGTGTGGCGATTCTGCACAGCGCGTTCAGCGATGCGGAGCGGACGGGCCAGTGGCGCAAGATAAGGTCCGGCGCGGGGGGGGTGGTGGTGGGCACGCGTTCCTGCGTGTTCGCTCCGGTGAAAAATCTGGGGCTGATTGTGGTGGATGAAGAGCACGATCAGAGCTATAAGCAAGAGGAAAATCCGCGCTACCACGGGCGGGATGTGGCGATGGTTCGCGCGCAACACGCGGGCGCGTGCGTGGTGCTGGGGTCCGCCACGCCCAGCATGGAAAGCCGGTATAACGCGCAGTTAGGCAAGTACCGGCTGCTGGAAATGCCGAGCCGGGTGGCGGCGCGTCCCCTGCCTCGGGTGGATTTGATCGACATGCGCCAGGAGTTTCTGGAAACGCGCAAACACGCCACTTTCTCGCGCGCGATGTTGGAGCAGTTACAGGCGAGGCTCGAAAGCGGCGAGCAGGCGATTGTGCTGCTGAACCGGCGCGGCTTTTCAAGTGCCGTGGCTTGCCGGGCCTGCGGAGAGCGGGTTCAGTGCGTGAACTGCGCGGTAACACTGACGTGGCATCGCCGCGATCGCCGCTTGCTTTGCCACTATTGCAACTACGCCGAAAAGGTGCCGGAAAAGTGCCCCAAGTGCGAAAGCGAGCACATCCACTTTCTGGGCCTGGGTTCGGAAAAGGTGGAGGAAGAGTTGCACCAGCAGTTTCCCGCGGCGCGGATTGCACGTCTGGATCGCGACACGGTGGGTGGAAAGCATCACTATGAGACCATCCTGCAGGGCTTCCGGGAGAAGGCCTTTGACATTCTGGTGGGCACGCAGATGATTGCCAAGGGGCACGATATTCCGAACGTAACGCTGGTGGGCGTTGTCTCGGCCGATACAGGATTAGGGCTGCCCGATTTTCGCGCGGCGGAGCGGACGTTTCAACTGATCACGCAGGTGGCCGGGCGCGCGGGGCGCGGCACTCTGCCTGGGGTGGTGCTAGTGCAGACCGTAAATCCGGATCACTATGCGGTGCGTTTGGCGGCCGCGCAGGATTATGCGACGTTTTATGAAAAAGAGCTGCAATTCCGGAGGTCCATGCACTATCCGCCGTTTACCGCGATGGCGAACCTGCTGGTGAGGGCGGAACAACAGGAAGACGCGTTACGCATGAGCGCGGAGTTGGGCTCACACCTGGGGCCGGCGCCGGAGAAGATCCGCATCATCGGGCCGGCGGAAGCGCCGGTGCCTCGGTTGAAAGCGGAATATCGATATCAGTTTCTGGTGAAATCCGGCAGCAGGAAGCTGTTGAATGAATTGCTCCGGCGCGCGCAGCTTTTTGCCAGAGACAGGAAGTGGGGAGTGACCGCGCTGGTAATCGATGTCGATCCGATTACACTGCTGTAGCTCGCGCTTAGGCCAGCGCGCACCCCGTCATGGTTTCCAGAATGCGAATCTTGGCGGATAGCGTGGTGCGTTTCAGGCACAACATGTCGGCGGCCAGCTTCTTGTTTCCGCCCGTGCGGCGGAGTGCCTGAGAAAGGATGTTGCGCTCGAATTGCGAGACCGTCTTTTCGAAATCGAGACCGTGATCGGGGAGCGCGATGGCTTCCGCCGGCATGGAACGCGGTTGCGTTTGCGTTTCGGCGGATGCTGGCATGCGGAAATCCGCGGCAGTTAAAGTGACCCGGCCTCCGCTGAGGACGACGGCCATTTCAATCGCGTTTTCGAGTTGCCGCACATTGCCCGGCCAGCTATAGGAGGCCAGCTTGGGCAGCGCCGTGGCGGAGAGCGCCTTTTGCGGTAGGCCTTCCTCGCGGCAGATTTTCGAAACGAAATGCCGCGCGAGAGCCAATATGTCTTCGGGCCGCTCCCGCAAGGCGGGCATGCGAAGGGGAACCACGTTCAGCCGGTAATACAAGTCTTCGCGGAAGAGGCCTTGTTTCACGCGTTCCAGCATGTCCAGGTTGGAGGCGGCAATAATTCGCACGTCCACTTTAATGGTTTCCGAACTGCCAAGACGCTGAAATTCACGTTCCTGCACCACGCGCAGAAGCTTGGCCTGTAGATCGAGCGGCATATCGCCGATTTCGTCCAGAAACAGAGTGCTCTTATGAGCTTGTTCAAAGCGGCCGGTGCGCATCTGTTGCGCGCCTGTAAACGCGCCCCGCACATAGCCGAAGAGTTCCGCTTCCAGCAAATTATGCGGAATGGCGGAGCAGTTCACCGCAACCATGGGCAGCGCGGAGCGGGAGCTGGCCTGATGCAGAGCGCGCGCGATCACTTCT
>JBBROT010000065.1:0-12577 GCA_038229155.1 Bryobacterales bacterium
AAATGCTACGGTCTTCAGCCCGGAAATTTCAAACGGCCGCCGGCAGCGCTGGTTCTTGCACGTTGCCTTATCGTCAAGCAGCAGCATGTAACTCTGTGCTTTGGCGAATTTTGCGCGGTCCCGGTCATCGCCTCCGGGCGGCAGACGATCCTTCTTCTTGCGCAGCAGCCAACGGACTTCGTACGTGTCCACCGTGCGGCAAAACGGGCAATTCAGCGATGCCGGTTTCGTGGTGTTCGATTCGTTGAAATAAGCTCGTTCGTCCACTTAGCGCGAGTCCAATGGAACCCAAGGCATGCCGTCCGGGTTGCCCTTGTATTCGGCGCGAGGCCGAATCAGCCGGTTGTTGTGATACTGCTCCAGAATGTGCGCCGTCCAGCCGGACATGCGGCTGATGGCGAAAATGGGCGTGAACAGATCGATGGGGATGCCGAGCGAATAATACGTGGACGCCGAATAAAAATCTACATTCGCATTCAGTTTCTTTTCCGTGCGGATGGTCTCTTCAACGCGCTTCGACATCAGATACAGATTCTGCTGACCGGTGCGCTTACCTAATTCTTCACTGAACGCGCGCAGGTGCGTGGCCCGCGGGTCTTCCGTGCGATACACGCGATGGCCGAAGCCGGGAATCTTCACTTTGCGCGCCAGCATGGCATGGACACGCTCCACGGCTTTATCGGCGTCTCCCACCTCCAGAAGCATCCGGATGACATCTTCATTCGCGCCGCCATGCAGGGGACCCTTGAGCGCCCCAATCGCGCTGGTGACGCAGGAATAAATATCGGAAAGAGTGGCGGCGGTGACGCGGGCGGCGAAGGTGGACGCATTCAGTTCATGGTCTGCATGCAGGGTGAGTGCGACATCGAACGTGTGCGTCATCACCTCATCTGGAACTTTACCGGTCAGGCAATAGAGAAAGTTCGCTGCGAAGCTTAATTCGGGCTTGGCCGCAAGCGGCTCTTTCCCGTTGCGGAGCCGGTCATACGCGCTGACGATCGTCGAAGTCTGCGACATCAGCTTCACCGCTTTACGAGCGTTCGCCTCCGGCGACATATCGCGAGCTTCGGCGTCCGTCAAGCTGAGCATGGAAACAGCCGTGCGCAGCACATCCATGGGCAATGCGGATTTCGGCGCGGCACCCAGGAACTGAACCACATCGGCGGGCAGCGCATAAACCGCGCCCAGATCGGCCTTCAGCTTTCCGAGTTCAGTCCGGTTGGGGAGCTTCCCCTTCCACAGCAGGAAAATTACTTCTTCGAACGTGGCATGGTCGGCGAGTTCATGGATGTTATATCCGCGATAGCTCAGAACGCCGTTATAGCCATCTATGTAACAGATTTCCGATTCCCCGGCGATCACGCCTTCGAGCCCTGCCGCGTTGGTTGGTGTGGAACTCATGTGCCCTTTTGTTTTATCAGTTTAAGAACGGTTTCCGCAGCTTGCCAACAGTTTGATGAATCATGTTGGCGAGCGGGCTTTTATTCGGGCACGCGGGGAAGGGAGAAAAGCCGAGCGCGGAGCCATTTTTCTCCACCCAAAGCTTTTCCTGCCGGTCGGTCTTATCTACTGTGACGATCACCCCCGCATTGCAGGTTTCACTATCGATAATGCGGAGCGAACCCAAATTGGCGCTTGGGCCCCAATCTTCTATAAATTTGGGGTAATCGTAGCCCTTGCAGGGCGTTGCATCGGAGCAGCCCCAGGTGGCATAGGCGCTCTTGTAATCCTTCGCGCGCAACAGGCTCAGGAAGTGCCGGACACTGCCTTCCTGCGCTTGGTTCTTGAACAGGTAATAGCCCAGCGGGCCGAAGATGACCAGGAACAAGGCGGTGAGAAACAGCCATTTGAAGATCGCCTCGCGCCGCTCTTCACCCGCACCGTATTGATCCAAATATCCCGCCATCGAACGCGTCCTCTCGCTAACGCAATTCTACTTGACCGGGTATGCTTTGTCGTAAGCCGCTATGGCTTCTGTTGTAATTTCCGTGGCGGCTTTGAAGTAGATCGCGGTTTGCGTATCGATCACGATATCGAACCCTTTCGCCTCAGCCAGAGTCTTCACCACCGCCTGCATTTTCTGTGCGGCTTTCCCTAAAATTTCATTGCGATCGCGATCCACATCGGCCTGCAGATCTTCGCCCATGCGCTGCAATTCACGCTGGCGGCGTGTCCCTTGCGCCTGCAGATCGGCTTCGGCCTGCGGCTGCAACTTTCCCTGGCCCTGCTGCAACTGCTGCTGAATATTTTGCAGTACCTGCTCCAGTTTCTGCGCGTCCTGCTGGCGGGGCTTATATTTCAACTCCAACTCCGCTGACGCTTTCTTGATATCCGCGGATTCCAGCACGGCGCGCTGCAAATTCACTGTGGCAACTTTGGTCTGGGCCGGCAGCGCACCCGCGAAGGAAAGCAGTGCAACGCCGAACATACCGGTCCTAACCGCTATGGAACTGAACATAAAATGAGGAGACTCCTTTTTGGATTGAAACTGACAGGTTAGCATTGCCGGAAAGCACGTTCAGCGCGCTGGGCCACTAAGACCTCTTACTAATTTACTTCTTTTGTAAACATTTCGGACAGCACACGGCCCGCTGAACCGCTGGGCTGTTCCACGCCGAGCATGGCCGCCAACGTCGAAGCGATATCGTTCACCGTGATGGCTTCGTAGTATTTCCCCACGCGCACGCCCGGCCCCATGAAAATCACGGGCACGTGCGTGTCGTAATCGAGCGTGGTGCCATGCGTGGTGCCGGTACCAGCCCCGAATAGCCAGTAGGGCTCCAGCAGTACGAAAAGATCGCCGGAACGCGAGGGAAAAAAGCCGTTCAAAACCCGGGTGCCGGTCGCATCTTCCCGCACGACGCCGGAAAGAAGCTGGGTGCGTGTATATACGCGGGCCACATGGGGAAGAGCCATCAGAGCATCGGCGGCAACCCGGTCCACCTCCGCGTGCTCCAGCTTCTTCTGGGCTATTACTTCATTGTTCAAGTAGGTCATGCTCTCGAATGACCCCACAATCCAGGCCGCTTTCCCGAAGCGCTGATCGAGCGCGCCTTGAATCGTCTTTTCAATTGCCCCGGCCCCCAATCGTCCGCCGGGCATCTTGCGCGCCACACTCACTTCCGGAACCGGTGCCACGCCGTGATCGGCGGTCATGACGAACAATATATTCTGCGCCCCCACCTCGCGCTCCAGGAAAGCGAAGAGCTTCCGGAAAAGCAGATCGGTTCGCAGGGCCATGTCCTGAACCGCAGGGTCGTCAGGACCTACGGCATGGCCCACATAATCGTTTGAAGAGAAACTGACGGTCAGAAGGTCCGTCACGCCGCGCTTGCCGAGTTGCTCTTTCATGACCGCGGCTTCCGTAAAGCTCTCAATCAACTCATTGCCCCAGGGGGAGGCAGCCAGACTCGCGTTCAACGCCTCGCCAGGGGGGTCGAACTTATGCCCAATCCATTCGGCGTTGGCGAATTTGTCGCCCGGCTTGGTGGCGTTGTAATCCTTCACCCACGCGGGAAGGTCCGCGAAATAATAACTGCTGCTCACGAAAGTGCCGCTCCTGTTATCGAACCAGTAAGCCGCATCGGCCATGCGGCCCGCCGGAAGTATGGCGGCGCGGTCTTTCAGGGAAATGCCGATGACCTTGGTCTTGGAACTGGCAATTTTCATTTCATCGCCCAGGCAACTGACCAGCAGACGGCGCGGGGACGAGGCTTCTCCCGATGACCCAAGCAGTGTAACGGATTTATCGGACACACTGGTCACCCTTGTGCCCGAAGCGCGATCGAACCATTCGTTCGCGATAATGCCGCTCAGCGAAGGCGTGGCACCGGAAAGCACTGTGCTATGACCCACCGCCGTGACCGTGGGGAAGTGATTGTAGTGAGCGTTGGCGAAGACAGCACCTTTGGCCAACAACTGTGCGATGCCGCCGTTGTAACCGGCTTTGAACCGGGTTAGATAATCGTAACGGAACTGGTCCACTACGATGGTGACCACAAGTTTGGGCTGCTTGACGAGTTGAGCCCCTAAATGAAATTCGCAGAAGAGAAGGAGTGCCGGAACGAACAGCGGGCGCATTCCGTTCAGCGTACCAAACGGATTTTACCGGACTAAAATGTGAACCGCGCGCGCGCTGGAATCGTCACCCACAAACCGCACAGTGACACGGGCTTTCGGGGCGATCGCGCCCTCCACCTTCGTGCTGGCGTCAATGGCAAAGGTGCGAGTCGCGGCGGATTCCTTGCCGAGCCCTTTGCGGTTCACCGTGATCTCCGTTGTGCTGAAGGAGACGACATTGCCCGAAAAAAAGTCGCCGGGCTGAGTGGCGCTGCTGGGCGGGTCCTGCGGCATAGCACGCACGGCCGGAGAGACTACAGCCGCAAAAATCAGCGCTATGAAAATATAAACCCGCACAATCCAGAGTATTCCAAATAGGTTAGCGCCAGAGGAACTGACCATTAAACTTTGTTCATTCCGGAAGCCTGTTCCGCGGCAAGCACCGGCACCTCGGTGCGCGCCTTCGGCAGCCTTACGGAGAAAATGGTTCCCGCGCCAAACGTGCTCTCCACCTCAACGGACCCTCCATGGGCCTTCACAATCCAGGAGACGAAGCTCAAGCCGAGCCCTAATCCTTTTTCGGGGCTCGCCTTCGGATCGCGGCCTGTTACACGGTAAAAGCGATCGAAGATATGCGGCAGATGTTCAGCATCGATCCCGCTGCCTGTATCGCTCACTTTGAAGACTACAAACTCGCGCGGACACTGCAATTCCAGATTCACGCGTCCCCCCGCGGGCGTGAATTTGAGCGCGTTCGAGATCAGGTTCGAAAGCATCCGCTCAATCTGTATCCGGTCCAAATCGGCCTCGCAAACAAGAGGTGCGTCGATCGTGAGTTCAATCGAGGCGCTCTCGGCCGGAATCTGAAACTGCTCACCCAATTCGCGCACCAGTTCACTGGCATCGAAGAGGGTGCGCGTGAGAACCACCTGCCCCGTTTCGGCTTGGGAAAGAAGCAGCAGCGCGCGCACAATGTGGCTGAGCCGCTCGATATCGTCCAGCGAATCGACAATCGTGTCGCGGTATTGCTCTTTGGTATTCGCCGTCATGAGCGCCACTTCCAGTTGCCCCCTCAGGATGGTGATGGGGGTGCGAAGTTCATGCGAAACGTCGGTGGAAAATTGCCTCACCTGAACGAAGGATGCTTCCAGCCTTTCAATCATTTGGTTGAAAGTCTTAATCAAAAGATCGAGTTCGTCGCCGGCGCCGCGCTCGGGAATCCTTAGGCTCAAGTTGGAGCCCGTGATGCGTTGAGCCGTCTTCGCAACCTGCAGAACCGGAGAAAGCCCGCGCCCGGCCAGCACCCATCCCACCAGGCTGCCGCCCAGCACCATAAGCGGAATCAGGCCCGCCGCCAGCCAATTGAAGCGCCTGAGCAGTTGCTGGTTTGCGGTGAGGGAACGGCCTATGGAGACGTGATAGAGCACGTTCGGTGGAGCTTCATCCGCAATCAGGCCCTTACGAATTAAATAGAGCACCTGCCTGCTATTGGTCTTCTCCACCCACTTTTCGCTCGATGCGGCCGCCGCCTGAATCGCCGCGGGGCCATCGAGGCCCAGCAGCCGGAACTCGGGAGACTCCTGAATGATGTAGCCATCCGTCTTCGCCAGCAGATACACCTGCTTCAGCCGCGCTTCAATACCCGCCTCATCGGGATCGTTATTGTCCACATACCAGATCGGCTTGCCATGCTCAATCCGCAGGTACCCCTTGAACGCGCCCCACTCCTGATCCAGAGTTTCGCGCGTCTGGCTATCCAGGCTCAGGACCAGAAACTGGCGGAATAAAATCGCCGACGTGGCGAACAAGAGCGTGAAGAAAAAAGCGTAGCTGGCCGTCAGACGAAACCGTAACCCCTTGACGGTTCTACCGCTCATGTTAGTAAGGCCGTTCGAAAGGCGTTTCCACGGGCAAAAGACCGGCCGGCTTTTCCGGTGCCTCAATCATGTAACCGATGCCCCGCACTGTTTGAATTAACTTGGTTGGGAACCGGTCATCGATCTTACTGCGCAGGTGGCGAATATACACATCCACAATATTCGTGAGCCCGTCGTAATCCAGGTTCCAGACATGCTCCACAATCATGGTGCGGCTGAGGGGCCGGCCCTTGTTCCGCATCATGTATTCCAGGATGCCGAACTCCTTCGGTGCCAAGTCAATTGCCTCGGTATCGCGCATCACCTTGCGCCTCATCACGTCGAGTTGCAGATCGGCCACCTGCAACTTCTCGGGTGCCGGTTGGCCGCGGCGCAGCAGAGCGCGAACACGGGCCAGCAATTCCACGAAGGCAAATGGCTTGGTCAGGTAATCGTCCGCGCCTTGCTCCAGGCCCTTCACGCGATCGTCCACCGCGCCGCGTGCGCTCAGAATCAGCACGGGCGGACCGCCTTTGCGCGTCCGGATGCGCTCCAGTACCTTCAGACCGTCCATGTCCGGCAGCATCAGGTCCAGAATGATCAGGTCGTAGTCTGTTTGACCCGCCAGCTGTACCGCTGTCGCGCCATCGGCCGCGGCGTCCACCGCATAACCCGCGCCTTGCAACCCGCGAACTAGAAAGTCGGCAATCCGCTTCTCATCTTCCACGACCAGGAATCGCATCTGCCATCTAGTTTATTGCACACCTTACTTCTTCTTGCGAACGGAAATGCGGCCGTTGAAGGTGGTGAAAGTAGCTTCCGGTCCACCGCCGTTCAGTGTGCCGTACAGGGCGCGGTCCGATTTCATATGAAAACGCCCGTCCCGGGAATTGGTGGATTCAATCGTCGGCTTATTGCGTGAAAGGTCCAGCTTGATATCGAAATCGCTATAAATCTCTCCGTTGTCAGTCTTCATTTTCAAGTTGGCGCGCAGATCACTGGGGAGCGTCACGTCCACATCGCCATTCAGGGTGCTGAAAGAGATTGGCTTGCCCGGGTCCACGCGGTCGACAGTGGCTTTGATTTCACCGTTCAGCGAGTGCGCAATCACGGTGCCCGATACGCCGTTCAGAAAAATGCGGCCGTTCAGATTATTCACATCCACTTCGCCGTGAACGCCCTCGACGATGATGTCGCCGCCGTTGGTGCAGCGCACTTTGACCGACGTGTTCACCGGCACGCTGACCACCAGTTGGGCCGAGTGATCTGAGCGTGTTCGAATATTGATCGTGTCGTCGCTTTCATCGATATTGAGCCCAGCGGTCCCGGGCAGTTCCAGCCGCTTCATGCCATCCGTATCGGCGGGCGCATGGCGGCGTTCTCTCTCCCGTTCACGATCGCGTTCCCGGCTGGTCCGCACTGTCTCCTGCGTTTCTACAATTATTTGTTTTCCGGAATACGATTTCACCGTCACGCCGCCATCCATCGTGGAAATGCTGACCAGCTTGGGCCGTGACGGCGCCGGAATCACCACGCGGTCCGCCGATGCCTCCTGACCCTGTAAAACCGCTGGCGCGGCAACTAAAAGTGCCAATGCAATACCTGTAAGTTTCATGTCGATTATTTCCCTTCCCGCTTGGTGTGAAGGCGAATATTGCCGTTCACAGTTTCAAATGTCAGTTCCGGCCCGCCCTGCCCGGCGCGGCCCCGCGTTAACCGGTTCGAGCGATAGATATACTTGCCATTCTTCGATTCCACTTCGCCCGCCTTCTCCGGCACGGGCGTGACATCGAAGTCGGTATAGACCTGGCCGTTCACGGTCTTAAAGCTCATTCCAGCCGAAAGTGGAGGCTGAAAGTGAACGTCCATTTCGCCGTTCACCGTGCGAAACGAAGTGGCAAGCGTGGGGTTGCGAGCGAACGCCACAGTGACCGAACCGTTCACCGCGCTCACCGAACCGGAGCCGGAAATCTGTTCGAGCGAAATGGTGCCGTTCACGTTCCTCACATCGAACGCACCGGACGTGTTCTTCACAATCACCGGGCCGCCGTTCACGGTCTTCAGAATCACTTCGATGTTCGTGGGAACCTGAATTTCAAAATCGACCGACACCGCGTAGCTGTAGTACCGCTCACCGCGATTGTTGTTGCCGCGAAATGGGCCGTCCAGGTAAATGCGTGCGTAGTTGCCCTGGTTGTTCATGTCGAGCTTCACGTCCCGTTTCGCCTCCGCCAGAGCCTCGGCGGATTCAGCGCGAAACCTCATATCGGCGGACATCTTCACCTCGCTGCCGTTGTAGCCGGTCACGTGAATGAAGCCGGTGATGTTATCCACCAGCAGTTTCGGATTGCCCGACCCCGCCGTGGTCACATTGAAAGTCTTCGCGATGGGCTGGTGTTCATCGAACTTCCAACGGTCTTCGTTGCTCGCGGCAAATGCTACAGCGGCGGAGAAAAACAACAAGAATGTGCGCATATCAGGCTGCTCCTAATTTGTTCAAGCCCCACTGCGCACGCTGGCGGACAGCAGGATTCACATTGGGATCTTTCATAAGTTTTTGAAGAGCGGGTGCCACATCCGCTTCATTGCGCCCCACCAGAAGATCGATCAGCCCGATCTGCACCAGCGGCGAATCCTGAGTGGGAATCGCGTCGATCAAAGCACGGCTCACCGTCGGCGTGCCCGCGAACTTCTGAAGCGCGTCCAGCGCGGAGAGCCGGACATTGATATTCGTGTCATGGCTGACCGCATACAAGAGCGCTGTCTCCACTTGTGGATCCGGCCGCTCCATGCGATAGCTATAGCTCACGCCGCGCAACCGGGCACCGGAAGATTGCTGCTCCAGCAGGGACAGCGTGACAAGCTGGCGCATACTCTCCACTTCACCTTTCAACTGCGCGTAATCCGTTTGGCGGCCGGTCGTGTTCGCGGGGAAGGCATACCGTCCGGCAAGCGTTCCGCTCAGCAGCAAGATTGACGCGCAAGCTGCGGCCGCCCAAGCGGGGAAGGGAAGTGTAAACCAAGTTCTCTTTGCAAAGCTGGCCTGCTTGGCCGCCACACCGCACTGGTACGCCGCCAGCATTTCCTGGAAGCGAGGCCGCAAGGCTGGCGAAGGCTCCACAGCTTCCAGAATTTCCATCTTGCGCCAGACCGTATCCAGCTTCGCTACTTCCTCACGGCATGCCGCGCATCCATCAAAATGTTCCAGCACGCGCGCTCGCGCACCTTCGTCGATTGCACCGGAAAGGTATTCCGGTATCTGTTCTTTCACACGTTCGCAAATCATGATGCTTTCTCTCCCCGCAAGGCGAAAAATCTGTCGCCCAGCTCGCGCATCGCGCGGTACACACGCACTTTCACCGCCCCGGTTTCGCACTTCAACACGGAACCGATCTCTTCATACTTCATCCCTTGAAAACGGCTGAGAATCAGAACTTCGCGCTTCTCCACCGGAAGCGCGGCCAATGCCCGGCGAAGCAAAGCAATCTCCTGCTTGCGGCCGAACTGTTCCTCTGGATGGCGATCGGGACTGCGGAATTCAACAGTCCGCCCTTCGGATGAATCGGGCAGCGGCATGTCCGTCGGGTTTCTGGTGGAGTGATCGATGTGAACATTCCGCGCAATCTGGTAGGCCCAGGGCCGGAACGCCGTGTTCGATTGAAAGGTGAGGCGGTACTTCAGAATCCGGAAGAAGACTTCCTGGACCATATCCTCGCTCGGTTCCCGAAGGCCAGTGAGGTGGAAGAAGTACCGGTAAAACGGCCGGTGATAGCGGTCGAATAGCAGCGCGAGACGCCCGGCATTGCCGTCCCGCACCTCCGTCATGAGTGTTTCATCGTCCACGAGTATCCGGTTTCCAAAACTAGATACTAGCGGTACGCAAAAAGGTTACAGCAGAGGGAAGTTGAAGACCGGCCTAATCGCCTTGCGCGGCTGTCTGCGCCACTTGAAACGCGGCTGGTACAGAGGATTGCGCCTCGCTGCGCGCTTCCAGCTCACGAACGCGTTCCGCAGCCTTTCTGCCGGCCAGAAACGCGTGATCGGAGTTATAGTATTCCCACTCGCTGTAGCGCCCGGCCAGCACGATATCGCGCTGCCCTAACCATTCCCGAATGTGAGCCACGCTCGCCGCGCGGCCGTGATCGTAGACCACATACGCGTAAGGCATGTCCACTTGGTTCGCTGTGAGGATGGGGTCGTCCGCGTTGAAGATGCCCACCTTAATGCAATCCGCGATGCACCGCTCAATCAACTCGGCACCGTCGCAAGGCAGAGGTTTATATTCCGAATACGTAATCTCGCAGGTCAAGCCGAAACCACCGGACGGATTGCAATGCGGGCTGGCATTCCCCTGCACGAAGATGCGATGGAAAACCGAATCCTCCGGATAATAGATCCAGTGCTTCTCGGTCAGGTTTTCGCGTCCCACCCCGATATTTACGCAGCGCACCGACACATGCCGAAGGCTCTGCGCGGCTTCATGAATCTCCGCAGGCGCTTCGTCGCCAATCGCGCGGATCAGCAGCGGCAGCGGCATCGTGCTCACCAGTGACGCGTAGCGCAGCTTGGTGCCATCCGCCAAAGTAAGCGAGTGCGCGGAAGGCGAGATCGATTTCACCTTCGTGTTCAACCGCAGTTCACCTTTCATGTGCGGAAGGAAGCCATTCATCAAAGCTTGAAACCCGCCATGCAGAGGGTACCCGAATCGCGCGTTGGGGCCCATGGGCTTGCCCACCGGCCGCAAGGCACCTTCAATCATCTCGCCCAGATCGGGAATGGGAACACGACCGCCCAGCCATGATGTTTCCATCTCTTTCAGAGGCACAGCCCAAAGCTTCTGGTTGTAAGGAACCGCGAAATGTTTCGCGATCCCCGCGCCCCAAACTTTGTAGATAAACTCTTCGAAATTGCGCGGCTCAGCGGAAGAATCGCTCGCCAGCGGCGCGGAGCTTTCCAACACGCCATCCGCGCAACAATCTGTGATCGATTCCGCTTTGCATTCCGATGGCGAGGACGACACTGGCGACGAGTGGCCATTCTTCTTCGCAGGCGCGCTCACGGGAGAGGCAGCCGTCTTTTTCGCGATGGAACCGAAACGCGATTCAATCGCCCCGACAATGCATTCCTGAATCACTTCCGGCGGCAAACCATAAAGCGCGCCTTGAAAGGGATACCGCGTGTATACGTTCTTGCTATAAATCCAGGCTTCGCGATCCTGCCAATGAACGTTGTCACCCAGCAGCATCTTGTAAAGTTCGTGAACGTAAGAGTCGTTCGAGAACATAATTTGCCCGGCGAAATCGAAAGTGAATCCCTTGTCTTCAATCGACCGGCACCAGCCGCCAACACGGCTGTTCTGTTCCAAAAGAACCGCGTCGTCGCCCAGATGATAAGCGGCACTCAATCCCGTGGGCCCCGCGCCAATCACCACCGTCGGCGCATGCGTGTTCACCGGCGCTTCCGGCATCTTCTTTTGAACGGTGGCCGGCACAAAAACGCCGTCTTCCAAACTGTGGTTCTTCTGGATAGTGCTCTCGATCAAGCTGTCCATTTCCTTTACAGTGGCCTCCCACGATGTCTTCTGAAGAACAGCACGCATGGCGGAAATTCTGGTGCGCTTCTCGCTTTCCGAAGCGTGCAAGGCAATCTCGCAGGCCGAAGTGAACGCTTCCGGCGTCTCACCAAGATAAACAATCTTGCCGTAAGGCTCCTCCACATCCGTGATGGGAGTGCTGACAATTAACCGCTCCGCCGCCATGTATTCGAGCGTCTTTGTGGGGCTGATGAACTTGGTGGATTCATTGCGCGCGAACGGCAGCAGGCAAACATCCCAGCCGCTCAGCAGGCCGGGCAGTTCCGCGTATTGCCGCTGCCCCATGTAATGAATATTCGCGCGTTGGGGCAGCGAAGCCGGATCGATCTTTACCACTGGACCAACCATCACGATCTGCCATTCCGGATGCGCATCCGCCATATAGGCGATCAATCCAAGATCGATCCGCTCATCGATTACGCCGAAGAAACCGAGACGCGGATGCGGCAGTGCGGCCTGGTTCGCAGGTTCTTGAGCGGTACCGGTGCGCGCCTGTTGAAAGTGCTCCGCATCGACGCTGCTCGAAAAACAATGCACGTTCGGATGCCGGTTCCGCTTCGCTCGATACAAGCTCGGGCCGCCGGTGAAAACCAAGTCCGCAAGCGCCAATAGTTGAGTTTCGTTATCCAACAAATGTTTAGGCGCATTCAGGAATGCCGAAAGTTCGTCCATGCAATCGTAAACGACAGCCATGGGCACCAGCGGTTCGGAAAGCGGCAGCGCCATGGGTGTATAAAACCAGGCAACGTAGTTTGAGAGGTGCTCCTCGACAATCAACTTCGCCACCATTTCTTTCAGAACCGGCATCTGCGCGTTGCAGAATCCGCCCTGTTGCACCGGCGTATGCGGACGGCAGACCAGCACGTTATTGCCGCCATCCATCTTTTCCCAGCGCGGCTCGCCCGGGCTGAAGATCGGCTCCTCTATGAAAAGAACTCGTCGCGTTTTTGCCAAGCGGGAAAGTATATGCTGCGGGCGTTGAAAGACAAAATCCCACCGTAGGTGCGAAAAGGTCAAGACATCGAAAGCACGCCGCATAAATTCTCCCTGTAAAAATGAAATGGAATGG
>JBBROT010000066.1:0-12555 GCA_038229155.1 Bryobacterales bacterium
CCCATAATAATGAAACCCGAAAAGACGCTGAAAGTTCCGCTATATTACGTGATTATCAATAGCTGTCATATGATCGTATTTACTTCCATATTGGCTTGTGGTACAAACTCACAAATCAGGATGCGTCGCGTGTCGATGCAATTGTTAGTTCCGCTCCTCGGTTTCTGTTTTGTTGCCTTCTTATACTTTCCAATCTTGGAAGCGCATTTTTACTACTCACCGATTACTTACTTCTACAACTTGCGTCCGCGCTTCACATTCCACTTAGACAGCTTACTCTCTCTTTTCTCGCCCAAGCATTTTTGGCAATCTTACGGGGCAATGACCGCCGATTCTTCGGCCCCACAGGTTCATCGCGAACCGGGCATTCACCACATCGGAATCATTGCGGCGCTGCTGGCAGGTTGCGGCGTCACGCTCCATGGGCCGCGCCGGTTGGCCGCTATCTCCATCGCTTCCGTCATCCTGGTGGCCATAGCGTTCGCTCAGATGTTCGGTATCGCGCCGCTAAGCTGGATAGGTACTCTACCCATATTGAAGGTGACTCGAGCCGAGTACTGGCCCGCGCTGTCCGGCATCCCCATCGCAATGTTGGTCGCGTTAGGACTCGATCGGCGCGGAAGAGGAGGCGAACTCGGGTTCCTACTAATAGCTTTCACCGTGGGAAGCTCCTTCCTCTATCTGTTGGTAAACTTTCATTCCATCCCCGCCTGGCAGCCTTCTCACAACGCCGTCCTGATATTTCTGATCATTTTTATTGCGGCTCTCATCGCGACGATCTATCACCTCATGCAACTCAGGTGGTCCCGCTATGTGCGGGTCGCCCTGGTTCTCGGAATTGTTGTCGAAGGAATCTATTACATGAATACCCTTCGCCCGCTTCGATCGGCTCGCGGTGAAGATTTGCCGCGCTCCCTACAAACAGTGAAAGATCGCTTGGCGCTATCGGGCCGGTATCGGGTTCTCAACATCGGCCGGTCCGGATTAGTGCCTGACTGAGGCGGTGCTGTTCAGATTCCTGAGTTAGGCGCGATGGGCCTGGTGATCATGCCTCAGTATCTTCGTTTCTTCGATACCCAGATCGGTAGAGGTATGTTTGCCACATTAGATGGTCCAGAGAGCGAGCTTCGGTTCACAATTGCTTCTCTGTCAACCGTCGGTGTTCGATTTGTAATTGTAGACAGAATTTGCAACCGGGCCATCGAACGGCTCCGGGAAATCGGCTTGAAGCAATGCGATCAGGATCGAGTGAGACTCATTTTTGAAAACGAGAGTGCTCTGCCCCCCTTTTACTTTGCGTCGAGCTTAACCGAGGGCGATATGCTGTCAACTCAAGCCCGTCAAGTGGCTGTGTCCAGCGACAACCAATTCATCGCTGCGGCTCGATCTGCTGGCGTCCTGGATACTCCCAAGCGAGATCCCTCTGGAGAAGTCACCGTGAACGAGGATCATCACACCCGCTTGCAGCTGCGGGTGAAGAACTCTGCGCCGGCGATATTGGTTGTTTCCGGCAGTTGGCACCCGAATTGGCACGCGCGCGTGGACGGTGCTGAAGTAATTGTGGGTCGTGTGAACATTGCTTTTCGCGGGATCGCCCTTTCGGCCGGTGACCATCTTGTTGAGTACACTTACCGGCCGAAAACGGCGACCGCTGGCATCTGGATTAGCTTGGTTTCATGGGCATTAATTGCGTTACTGACCCTGAGACAGGCGGGAACAAGGATAAAGACGAAGATTCTGGGCACTTGTTGCAGCACGCAGTACATGTTCCGCGCGCTACTTTAGTATGTGTTGCCGATGCCAACTTTCATTGTAAGTGGCCGTTGTTTGCCTGATATGATTGCAAACGCAAAACGCGGCACCCCTATGAAGATCTCTCGCTCTCTCTTAATTTCGCTGGGGCTCACGCTCCCGCTGTTCGCCGCGGATATGGTGAAGACTGTCAACGGCGCAATCGAAGGTACTGGCCCTCAGGCGTCGGGTGTTCGTGAATTCAAGGGCATTCCTTTCGCTGAGCCACCCACCGGCGAACTGCGATGGGCTCCCCCGCAGGCGCTCAAAAACTGGAGCGGGGTTCGCAAGGCGGATCGATTCGGCGCGCGCTGCATGCAGCAGCCGCTTTTTGGAGACATGAATTTCCGTTCGAACGGCATGAGCGAAGATTGCCTGTTCTTGAATGTTTGGACGCCCGCGAAAACAGGCCAGGAAAAGCTTCCGGTGCTGGTGTACTTTTTTGGAGGCGGCTTTCAAGCCGGTGATGGGTCGGAGCCCCGCTATGACGGCGAGAGCATGGCGGGCAAGGGAATTGTCGCGGTCACCGTGAATTACCGGCTGGGAGTTTTCGGCTTTCTGGCGCACCCTGAATTGACGAAAAGTTCGCCCCACCATGCATCGGGGAATTACGCGCTTCTGGATCAGAACGCCGCGCTGGCATGGGTGAAGAGCAACATTGCGGCATTCGGAGGCGACCCCGCGCGGGTGACGATTGCGGGCGAATCGGCCGGCAGCATGGCGGTGAGCGCTCAGATGGCCTCACCTTTATCGAAGGGGCTATTCGCCGGTGCCATTGGCGAGAGCGGATCGATTCTGGGCACGTTTGCGCCGGTGCCGCTGGCGAAAGCAGAAGAAGACGGTGTGAAGTTTGCATCCGCGCTCGATGCTGCCAGCGTGTCTGAGTTACGGGCCCTCACCACCGCGCAAATTTTCGAAGCGTCGGCGAAGCCGGGAACGCCCCGCTTCGGCCTGGCGCTCGATGGCTACTTCTTCGTGGAATCGCCGCTGAAGACTTTTACGGCGGGGAGGCAGGCCTGTGTACCGTTGCTCGCGGGATGGAACTCAGAAGAACAGAATGGCCGTTCTGTCCTGGGCCGGGAAGCGGCGGCCACTCCGGAGAATCTGGCGGCGGCGGTGAATCGCTTATATGGTGAGCATGGCGCGGAAGTGCTGAAAGAGTACGCTTCCACTACCAACGAGGAGGCGGTTCAGGCAGCGACGGACTTGGCGAGTGATCGCTTCATCGGTTATGGCACATGGAAGTGGATCGATTTGGCCGCGAAGACGGGCGGCAAGCCTGTCTACCGCTATTATTATGCCCGAGCGAGACCAGCCATGACGCCTCAAATGGGTAACGCAATAGCTGGGCTTGCTGGCGGTGTTGTAAGAACCGATGGGCCAACGGCAACGCCGCGCCCAGTTCCGAAAGGTGCTGTTCACTCAGCCGAAATTGAGTACGCACTGGGCAATCTTGCCACCAACAAAGTCTATTCGTGGACGCCTGATGATTACAAGGTATCTACGCTTATGGAACAGTACTTCGCCAACTTTATCAAGACCGGAAATCCCAATGGCGCGAACCTTCCGGTATGGCCGAAAGTGAACGGCGGCGATACCAGCCAGTTCATGCGCATTGACGTGGACGCGCAAGCTCAGACGGAAGCGCACCGGGGCCGCTACCTGGTTCTGGATTCCATGGTGCACTGAGACAGCCGCGCGGGTTGCCTCGCCGACATGTGCTTCAATTGCAGTTGCCAAGGAAATTTATGATTGCCAAGTTACTCGCGCCAATTGCCTTATTCTGCCTTTGCCCTTCCGCCGTTGCCGACCTCACGACAGACCAGAAGGTGGGGGATTTCACTCAGCTAGCTGCGCTCTACGCGCGCAACTATGGACCGTACGAAGCCAAGAAAGATTATTTCGGATTCGATCTTTACAACGTTAAGCCCTGGCTTGACCAAGTGCGCGCGTCGAAGACGGATCTTGAGTTCTATGACATCTGCGTCAAGTATGTTGCCAGCTTGCGCGATAGCCACGACGAATTCACCATCCGGTCCAGCTACGAACCTTACCTGCCGATCGGCGTCGATGTCTATGACGGCAAGGTGCTGATCGACGGCATCGACCGTAAGCTTCTGCCGGCCGCAACTTATCCGTTCCGGGTGGGCGATGAATTGGTGTCTCTCGACGGCAAGAGCATGCAGGACTGGATCAAGGAACTGGACCCCTACACGGCGAACGGTGCATCGAACGCCGTCAGCCGCGCCCGGATCGCCGCCAATCTGGCGGTGGACCGTTACCAGGGGTGGTGGCCCACGTCGCCGCTTTCGCTAGGGAACAGGACGAGCGCGACATTGGTGGTGAAGAGGCAGTCGGGTGACACCGAGACTTATTCAGTGGCCTGGCAAAACTTCGGAACGCCCGTTTTCGGAGAAGGCCCCATCCCCGGTTTTTCCGCCAACACGATGCAAAGCAGGCGGCCAAAACACACTGGCACGATCGCCCGATCAAAAGGCGATGCGGACGACGGTCTGGATGCAAACCAGTGGAGCTTGGGGACGCTGCCGGCTGAGGACGTAGCGGTCGAGGTGATTCCGGAGTATCTGGCCGCGCAACGAATGCTTACCGTCGCACTGCCGCTGGAGACTGAGAATGGCAGCATCGGTCCGTTCGGCTCCGCTTCACCTGTATTCAACCCGCCGGCCGGGTTCAGCCTGAGGCTTGGTTCGCGCTCATCGGATTTCTTCGTCTCGGGCATATTTCCGTTGGCGGCACGGAAGATCGGGTACATTCGCATTCCCACAATGTCGCCCTCGAATGCGGCTTCAGCTTACGCACAGTTCGTTACCGAGATCGTCTATCTGCAGGCGAATACCGATGGCTTGGTTGTGGACGTGATGGGGAACGGAGGAGGGAGCGTATGCTACGCGCAAAACCTGGCAGGCGCTTTGATTCCGCATACGTTCCGGGGAATTGCCTATCAAGTGCGAGCGACTCAGTTTTGGATCGCTGTATTCGGTAACTCGCTGGCGAGCGCGAAGCGCAACGGCGCGCCAGAATATGTGCAACTCTTCTATGCGGCTTACCTGCAACAAGTGCAACAAGCTTTTTCAGAAAACCGCGGAATGACCGGCTCGCTGCCGATTTGCAGTGCAAGCTTCGACGTCACTCCCCCTCAGGACAGCACCGGGAACAGCGTGGCGTACACAAAGCCGATTCTGGTTCTGACGGACAACTTTACTTTGTCAGCCGCGGAATCCTTTACGATGATTCTGCAGGATGAACAGAGAGCCACCGTCTTCGGCACCGTCACAGACGGCGGCGGCGGCAACGTGAATAGCTTCAACGCAGGCGCTTACTCGGAAGGCTCAACGCGTGTTACACAGAGTTTGATTACGCGAAAGGTTCCGGTGGCCGTACCTGGTTTTCCCGCACTGAATTACTATGATGGCGTGGGAATCTACCCGGACATTCAGGCGGATTATATGACCCGAAGTAACTTGCTGAGCGGTGGTGTTTCTTTTGTAAATGCGTTCTCGTCGGCAATTACCGGCTTAATCGATAAGGCGCAGCAGTAAGGGTAGGTCTACTCTGCTACCGCTGAGAGAAATTGCTCCAGTGAAACTCCGGATTTTGTGATGAGTGCACGAAGAGTTCCCCTTGCTACTACCGGGTGGTCTGGAACCGAGAGGGTAATGATCGATCCGGGCCTTGTCATGATAATGTGGCTTCCGCGATGGCGCACCACTCGCCAGCCGAGTATCTCGAATGCACGGACTACCTCGCGAGGGCGGAGGATGGGTACCGACGGCATCAGACCATGATTTCCACTTCGCGTGTGGCGGCGGTCAGCGGCATGCCGGCTTCTGCGCGGACTGCGAGGCAGTCACGGATTGCTTCCGCGATATTGTTCTCGGCCTCTGCTTCGGTGCGCCCCTGGCTAACGCAACCGGGAACAGCAGAACACTCGGCGATGTAAACCCCATCCTCGTCACGATAAATGCTGACCAGAAATTTCATGTCTTCATCGTACCGGACCGGCTGTGTCCATCGGCGATAAGGTCCGCGCCACTTAAATCACGCGGGAGCTTCAAGCCTGAATTACTTCTTCACGAACGTAACGCAATCGGATTACCTGGGTGCCTCACCCTCATCGAAATGTCACGCAACGGCATCCTTCACCGTCGCATGAAGTTCCTGTTCAGTATCGGCAGCCGCGAATATGGAGTGCCCCAAAGCCCTGGCGGAAAAGCCGCCCTCAGGCGCGTCTTCCACTAAAATTATGATTTCGTTCATCGCGCTATTCCGCTTCACTGCTACACCGTCGCGGAATGATGCGGGTATGCCGAACCTCCAGAGAATCGCGCCCGAATTACCTGTCGCCAATATCCTACTTCGGTGCCGGGCTGACCCATAAGGGAAAGTAGAGGCCGCCACCGTTGCCGTAGAGATTTGCCTGCTCACTCTGGCTCACGGAGCGGGGCACCACGAAGTTGACCTGCGCTACCCCCGCCACCTGTCCCACCGCTGCTCCCGCAAAGAGAACTTGCGCCAGAATACCCTGAATCGAAATGGAGACATTTGCCACCAGCGGGAGCGCCGTTCTGTTGATCCGGCCGTCTTCCGAAGCGGGAACTGTTTGACCGAAACTGCTGCCATATAAGGTGATGATTTCACCTGGCCGCGCTGGATTTGTCTGTGAGTTCGCGGTTCCATCTGAATTCAAAACGGCAGAGATCGCGTCTTTTACTCCGCTGTAAACACCCACCTGAATGGGATTGGATTCCAACTGGTTGTAGCGGACCTTCACCGAAACTCCGTCCCGGTATTTGTAAGACAGCACCGCGAAGGGAACGACACATACAATCCGGTTCGCCCGCACCGAAAGCAGAGGGGCCGCGGTTCCGGCGAAGGTAACCGTTACACCGGCCAGGGTCTTTGGAAGAATGCCGCTGGAATCGAACGCGGCGCTCACCATGGTGGCCGGGCCAATACCCTGGCCTGTAATTTCCACCACTTCCCCTGCTCCGATACTGAGATCGCTGCCGTTGAGGGTCAAGTTGCCAAGGCCCACAGGCGGCTGAATGGTGATGGGGTAAACGGCGGCGGACTCGAGTTTCAGAAAAAATGTGGATTCGCCGCCGAAGGAATGCTCCTTCTTTGTTTCTCCCCCGCGCGCGCCTACCGCCAGATGGACACCGCTGCCCTGGTCTACCGCTACAAAAACCCGCTGGGCGAGATATGTCGAGAACGGAATGGTCTGGCCGTCGGGAGCGAACTCGATTGCGAACCCGGAACCGACGGCGGCGAGTGGTGCCACCAGCGGAATGCCGTATGGCTTCGATTTGTCCACCGGCTGCATATCCGCCGTCGGCCGGACTCCGGTTTGCACCACCGAAAGTGCGACGAAAGAGGGCGGACCGGTGGGAAATCCGCCATATCCGCCAGCCATCCAGATGTTCCCGTGAGCATCGAGCGCGACGCTGGTGGGCTTGAGGGAGCAGGAATCCATGACTCTTAATAGCGATGGCCGCGCATCGCCCAGCTTCAGTTTCATCAGGAAGAGGTTAGCCGCTTGCGGGTCCACAAACGCCTGCCCGAAGCCGAAATACAAGCTGTTGCAGTACGCGATCGCTCTGCCAGGATCGTCGAATCCGAAAGTGGTGCCCGCCACTATTACATTCCCCGCCCGGTCGAGCGTTACCGCTGTGCCCGCATCCCGGTAACCGCCGCCCATCAAGGTGGAATACAGCGCTCCCGTTCCCGCCGCATTCAGCTTCACCAGAAAGCCGCTTGTGGCTCCCTTCACCCGCCCGGGGATGGCCGCGAAGCCCGCACCCAGGGCATCGCGCGTTACCGGGAAGTCTTTCGAATAAGTGGTGCCGACCACCACCGCGTTGCCATCCGGGTCCACCGTAATTCCATAGCCGGAATCCGAGCAGGTGCCACCTAGGAACGTGGAATAGGCGAGTGCGCCGCTGGTATTGACCTTGGCCGCAAATGCATCGCCTTTCGATGCCACGCTGCTGCTGCAATTTTCTGAAATGCGTCCCTGCATGGCCCTGGCAGTCACGGGAAAACCCGCATCCGCGGTGAAGCCGGCAATATAGGCGTTCCCGGCGGTGTCCAGCGCGATAGCGTTGCTCTGCGTGGTCCCGCTTCCGCCCAGCAATGTGGAGTAAAGTAGCGTTCCCTCAGGATTCAGTTTTGTGACGAACGCGCTCACTTCACCGCGCTCTTTACTTTGTGTCGCGCCTGCCGTCACCGGGAAATCGTTCGATTGCGTTGTGCCAGTAAGATAGGCGTTGCCGTCGGCATCCACGGCCAGCGCGGAGGCGAACTCCGGGTAGCTCCCGCCAATGTAAGTGGCATAAAGAATCTGGTCGCCCGCCGCGTTCCACTTCACAAGGAATGCGTCTTCGTCCGGGTCGCCACCTACCAGGAGCGCGGGCAGGGCTGAGGTGGTGAAAAAGGCCGTCCGGAAATCGTGGCGTTGCGGCTGGCCTATGGATTGAAAGGTGGTGCCGCCATCCCGGCTTACCTGCAAGCCCTCGTCAGCCACCACGTACAGAACCCCGGCGTGATTTGGATCGAATACGGCACCATCGAGCGTCAGACTCTGAAGCCCGGCATTGATCCAGGTTCTTCCGGCATCCACGCTGCGATACACTCCGTCGCGTGCGATTGCGAACACGAGCGAAGAGTTCGCCGGGTCGATGGCGATAGACTGCGCCGCAACCAGGGTATCGATTTCAACCAGCGCTTTCCAGGTGTTGCCGCCGTCCGTACTTTTCAGGATCGCGTTATTCGCGTTGTAGTAATCGACGGCCGCGTAGATGACGTTGTTATTTTTCGGATCGATGGCGAGCGAGATATCGTTGGGCAATGGCTCGTAGGGGTTCGTAGTGGTCTTGAATGGTAGCGCTGCCCAGGTATTGCCTCCATCCATGCTCTTCTTCAGACGTCCAAGAGTCACTGCGTAAAGAGCTTGTGGCTGCGCGGAATCTACTGTTAATTGAGAAACCGGAACGGGTAAATCGAATAGGGTATCGACGCGTTTCTCCACCCATGTGCGGCCCGCATCGTCACTCCGGAACAGGCCTTGCTGGGTAGCCGCATAGGCGCGCCCTTCGATGTGCGGGTCTGTCGCGACCGAGTTCACCGTGAACCCTTCAATCCCCGCATTCGCCGCCACCCAGCTTCGGCCATCGTTTTCGCTGCGGTAGACACCGTTCGAAGTGGCAGCGTAGACGGTATCGGGGTGCCCCGCTACACCAGCTAGCCCAAAAACTGGCGCGCCCAGATCCGGCCGCGTGTAGGTCAAGCCGCCATCGAAGCTGGCCAGCAGCGTAGCCCCGCCGATCGGGTTCTGCACACGGCCCACGCGCGGGAAGTCGATCGAGTTCGTGGTCCCTGCTATGTAGGTATTGCCGGCGCGGTCTACGCCGATGCCCGCCGGCAGATCCGTACGGCTTCCGGCGACATAGGTTTGGAAGACAAGCACCGGATCGATCGTCAACTCGCGCGAAGGATCGTAATCGTCAATCACGAAGCGCACCGCATCGCGACCGATCATCTTGTAACGCGCTTTTCGTACTAGCCGTTCCTTGCCGTGCATCTGGAAGGCGACAGGAACGCGCTGGCGCACTTTGCCGCCTCGCAGCCCAATCAGGAGGTCGCCCTCGGCGTCCACTTCGATACTTTTGGCACCGCGAAATTGCAGATCGATGCGCGAAACATCCGCGCCCGGTGCCAGGATGAAGTCGTACTCCATGTCCGCGCCGGTTGCGTGGAAGACCAGATCGACCCCCGGATACAAGGAGCGGTAGCGCACCTCGCGGTACTGCTGGACGGCGACGCGCCAGTGGTCGGCTGGTCCTAGAAAATAGTTGGTCTTGCCCGGCAGCAATGCGCCGCCTTCCGGCCTGACGCCTGGCCGCGCACCGGGAAACGCGATTTGCACTGGGTGTTCCCGGCCCAGTTGGAGCCCGACTTCTCCTTCCGCGAAGGTGAAAAGCCCGGAGCGTCCGCGGGCAACAAATTCGCCCCGCGAACCGGCCGCCGGTTCAAACCAGAACCGCGGGACCGCCGGGTACAAGGGTAAGGCCAGGACCGTCAGTAGGATGAGTCGCATCGCAAGCTCCGATCCAGGATGACACGGCCGCCTTTTGAACGTAGGTTGTGCGAGGCAATCCACAATCAGGGGTCGCGTCGAAAGAGAAGTATTGGCTAGGGTCTTGGAAAGAGCCGCTTGACCGACACTGGAGATAAGCTCTTTGGTGCCCTTTCTGCCAGCCCGCGCCTATTCCACCGGAATCACAAGATCGATCCGCACTTCATGCTTCTCATTGAACTTCGACAGCGTTACCGGCTTCGACCACCAGCGCTTGTAATGCGCTTTCAGCACAAACTCCACGTCCGGCGATAGCTGGCTAAAGTTATACCCGCCATCGGCCCGTGCGATATAACTTTGCACGTTCAGGTTCACCGTGTTTTCGCATTGCACCACCGTTCCCGACAGCGCATTTCCCGCCAGATCTGTCACCGTGCCCGAAACCGATC
The DNA here is from genome assembly GCA_038229155.1 of Bryobacterales bacterium. Lineage (GTDB taxonomy): Bacteria > Acidobacteriota > Terriglobia > Bryobacterales > Bryobacteraceae > JALYXI01. The sequence goes on from JBBROT010000066.1 coordinate 10,336, forward strand.
TCGCCCTTTGGCTGAATCCCGGTGCCAGACAGAACGCTCCCAGCAGCCCTAGCAGTACAACGCGCTTCATCCCCATATTCTGCCACCCCTTGCTATCCTGAGGAAGCAAATATGGCAATCAAAGTAGCAATCAATGGTTTTGGCCGCATCGGCCGCAACGTGGTCCGCGCGGGCCTTCACAACCAGGACATCGAATTCGTCGCGGTCAATGACCTCACCGACACCAAGACGCTCGCCCACCTCACGAAATACGATTCCATCATGGGCCAGCTCAAAGAAGAGGTCCACGCCGAAGGCGATTCCATCACCGTCGGCCACCGCAAGATCAAAGTGTTCGCGGAAAAAGATCCGTCCCTGATCGATTGGCCTTCCGTTGGCGCGGAAATCGTCATCGAATCCACCGGACGTTTCACCGATGCCAACGACGCGAAGAAGCACATGCGCGGTTCCGTGAAAAAGGTCATCATCTCCGCCCCCGCCAAGAACGAAGACATCACCCTCGTGCTGGGCGTCAATAGCGATAAGTACGATCCCGCCAAGCACCACATCATTTCAAACGCCAGTTGCACCACCAATTGCCTTGCGCCCGTCGTCAAAGTGCTGCACGAAAAATTCGGCATCCTCAAGGGCAACATGACCACCGTTCACTCCTATACGAACGATCAGCCCACGCTCGATTTTCCGCACAAAGATCTGCGTAGAGCCCGTGCCGCCGCCATCAACATGATTCCCACCACCACCGGTGCCGCGATCGCGATTGGCCTGGTCATGCCGGAGTTGAAAGGTAAGCTCGATGGCTATTCGCTCCGCGTCCCCACGCCCGATGTTTCGGTGGTCGATCTGGTCGTCGTGACCGGCCGCAACACCACCGCTCAGGAAATTAACGAGGCATTGAAAACCGCCTCCGAAAATGAGCTGAAAGGCATCCTGAGCTATACGGCCGACCCCGTCGTCTCGAGCGACATGCTGGGCAATCCGCACAGTTCCATCGTCGATAGCGATCTCACCAAAGTGATGGAAGGCAACCTCGCGCACGTTGTCTCCTGGTACGACAACGAATGGGGCTATTCGAACCGCGTCGTCGATCTCTGCAAATTTCTTAGCGAGAAAAAATGACGGTTGAAGAGAAGCTGGAAAAGCTGACGAACGTTGTCGGGTCAATTGCCAACAGCGTCGAAATCCTAAGCCAAACCGTCGACAAAATTGTCGACAAGGTCGAGGAACACGATGAGCAAATCGGTATGTTAATTGAGTTGGCCGATCGCAATACGCGCGACCTTGCCGAGACCAGGAAGCTACAAGATGAGACATGGCGGCATTTTCAGGCTTACCTGAACACCATTCATCCGAAGTAGTAGTTTTCCGGGTGAATAGGCCGTTCTTGTAAACTCCTGGTTAAACCCCCAAGCGCAGGGTAACGTTTGGGGTCGCGATATAGTCTTCTCCAGTATGAAAACCAGAATTCTGTCCGTCCTCGCATTCCTGGCTGTTTCCGTGTTCACCCTCGCCGCTGCCGATGCCAGCGGTAAGTGGACCGCCGAAACTCCAGGCCGCGATGGCGCGACCATGACCAACACCTTCGCTTTGAAAACCACCGGCTCCACACTCACCGGCACCATGGCTAATCAACGCGGCGAAAACGCCATCACCGATGGCAAAGTGGACGGCGATAATATCTCCTTCACCGTCATTCTGAAGATGGGCGGCAACGAACGCAAGCTTAATTTCAAGGGCGTCGTCTCCGGCGATTCCATCAAGTTCACCCGCTCCATGGAAGGCAATGACAGTGTGCAGGAATTTACCGCCAAGCGCTCCGCCACCTAACTCACTACCCCTGCAAATCACTAAAATGGTGAAGGCCGGCTCGTTATTGCTCGCCGGGGCAGCGCTTGCCCTGGCGCAGGATGGCGTGGTGCGGTCCGCTGGATTGCCCATCCCCGGCGCAACCGTCACCGCCACAGCCGGTACCCAGAAATTTTCCGCGCTCACGGACGAAGACGGCCGCTACCATTTTAAAATTCTTCCCCCCGGCCCGTGGACTATCGAAGTGGACAGTTTTGGCTTCGTTCCCGCAAAAAAGCAGGTTGTCATTTCTGCCACGCCCTCCGTTGAAACCTTTGCCCTCGAACTTCGCCCCAAGCCCGCCACCCCTCCCCCGCCCTTCGCCGGCAGACGCCCCAACGGCGGCTTTCAAAGCGTCACCCTGAACCAAAGCGCGGC
>JBBROT010000067.1:0-12538 GCA_038229155.1 Bryobacterales bacterium
GGCCTGTTCACCGCAAGCTGTTGAAAGTTCGCTCCGATGCGGTGGCGCTCCGTATCGAAATAGGAAAACAGCCGCCCTTGCAGCAACCGGTCTTCTGAAGCTTCCACTCCCGGCACCAGATTTCCCGGCGAAAATGCCGATTGCTCCGTTGACTCAAAGAAGTTGTCCGGCACCTTGTTCAACGTCATGCGGCCCACCTTTTGCAACTTCGCCACCGTCTCCGGCCACACCTTCGTCGCATCCAGCGGGTTGAAATCGAACTTGTCCAGATCCGCGGGATCGATCATCTGCACATACAAATCCCACGAGGGAAAATTACCGGCCGAAATGTTCTTGTACAAATCGTGTGTCGCATGGCTGAAGTCTTCGCCCTGCACCTTCTGGGCTTCGGCCGCGGTCAAGCTGCGCACGCCCTGTTGACTCTTCCACTTGTACTTCACATACTTCACCTCGCCCGTCTTGCCCACCCACTTGAAGGCATGCACGCCGAACCCATCCATCTCGCGATAGGTCGCCGGTGTCCCCAGATCGGAATACAGAAACGTCAGCATGTGCGTGCTCTCCGGCTGATGGCTGAAGAAATCGAAGAAGCGATTCGGGTCCTGCAGGTTCGTCACCGGGCTCGGCTTCAGCGAATGCACCATGTCCGGAAACTTCATCGCATCGCGGATGAAGAACACCGGCAGATCGTTGCCCACAATGTCGTAATTCCCTTCGTCGGTATAAAATTTCACCGCGAAGCCGCGCGGGTCGCGAGCCGTCTCCGGAGAGCTCGAAGGATGTATCACAGTAGAAAAACGCGCGAACACCGGCGTCTTCTTGCCCGCGCCGCTCAGGAAAGCCGCCTTCGTCGTTCCTGAAAAATCCGCCGTCGTTTCGAACACGCCATGCGCGCCAGCCCCGCGCGCATGCACCACGCGCTCTGGAATGCGTTCACGATCGAAACTCGCCAGCTTCTCAATCAGATGAATATCTTCCAGCAGTACCGGCCCATCTTCGCCCGCCGTCTTTGAATTCTGGTTATCGCCAACTGGTGTCCCTGCGTTCGTGGTGAGCGGCTTCTGCTGCGCCGTCATCAAACCGGCGCTCACCAAAGTGAGCAACAGCTTCTTGGTCATGTGGGTATTCCTCAGTGCTGAGAGTATTCCAATCCGCCTGCATAGGTCAACACGATTGCGGCTATACTAGCTATCGGAATTACCTATGAGTGTCAGGCAGCTTCATCGCGGGTTCGATCTGCGCCAGATGGAATGCTTCTGCGCCGTCGCCCGCACCGGCAGCTTCACCAAAGCCGCCGCCGAACTGGCCCTCGCCCAGCCTTCGCTCTCAGAACAAATCGCCAAACTCGAACAGGCCCTCAACTGCGCGCTCTTCGAACGCCTCAACCGCCGCGTCGAACTCACCCCTCTCGGCGAAGCGCTGCTCCCCAAAGCCCGCGCTCTTCTCGAAGACGCCGCCGCTCTCCCGCGCCACCTGGAAACTGCTCGCGAAGGTGTCGGCGGCCTGCTCCGCGTCGGAGCCATCCCCACTATCCTGCCCTACTTCCTCACTCCCTCCCTGCGCGGCTTTGTCGATCGCTACCCGCGCGTCGACCTTCACCTCCGCGAAGCCACCACCGATGAACTCCTCAAGCAACTTCAGGACGGTGTGCTCGATATCGCCATCGTCAGCGTCCCCGTCCAAGGCACCGGCCTCGTCATGCGCGAGCTATTCTGTGAACCACTCTATCTCGCGGTGCCCGAAAACCACATCCTGGCCGATGCACCCAAAGTGCGCTTGCGCCGCGTCTCGCATGAGCGGCTCCTCATCCTCAAAGACGGCCACTGCCTGCGCGATGAAACCCTCACCGTCTGCGATCGTGGCCACGCCCGCTTCGAAGCTCACTTCGAAGCCGACCAGTTCGCCAGCATCTTTGAATTGATCCGCGCCGGCTTCGGCGTCAGCATCGTTCCCGAAATGGCGCGCCGCGCCGCGGAAGGCTGCCGCTTAATCGCCATTGACCCCAAAGCCACCCGCCGCGTCGGTTACGTCAAACTTGAGCGCCGCTACGTCTCCAAAACCATAGAGGCCTTTACGGGCTTCCTGCGGGAAAGCGGTGCTAAGCCTTCCGCGGCTCCTCATAAAGCCCCAGCACATTCCCCGCGGGGTCGCTAAACCGCGCCGTCAGCTCCGGCGCATCCACGCCCACCGGCTGCACAATCGTGCCTCCGTTGCGCTCCACCGCCGCCACCGCAGCCTCCACGTTGTCCACCATCACATAAATCATCAGCCCCGGCGACGTTGAAACCGGACGCCCTACAATATAAGCACCGCTCACCTGCCCGGTAGTATCGTCGAAAGCCGTGGTACCATCGCCGCGCGTACGGCTCTTCCATCCAAACGTCCGTTCATAAAACTCAGCGGACCGCTTCACGTCCACAGCCGGAACTTCCACGTAGCAAATCTTGCCATTCATAATTCACAGAGTCCTCAAAAAAATAGTAACGCCGCGCGAGCGCCACGGTTTATCTATCGGGCTCCAGAGGCAACATGGAACCATGCCGGAAATTGAGTACGTAAACGTCCCTGCCCAAAATGGTGAATAGTATCCGGTACGTCCCACGGTTGCCACGCCGTAAAGCACCTCGCGAATCGGCTGCTCAAACGAGATACTTTCCGGCGTCACCGTAACGCGGTAGGTCACGCGTGCTGTTCGATGTCGTCGAAAACCTCATCCACGGAACGCCCCAACCCCTTCTTCGCTTGAGCGAGACCCCGGCTGATAGCAGCAATTGTCTCCACTCGCTCCGCCATTTGCTGATACGTACTGGCGTCCATAACAACCAATTCAGCTTTGCCCTTCACCGTCAACACAAGCGGGCGACCGGTCTTACGCATCCGCGTCCTAAAGCGACCCTTAAAACACCAAACGCAATCCCAACTGCTCCTGCCGCGGAGCCCCAAACCCGCTCTGCACCGTACCGTCGAAGTTAAACAACAAATTCGTCGTCTCCGGATGATTCGGATTCCTGCGGTTCGTCAGATTGAAAGCGTCCACGCTAGCCTGCAGCCGGAACCGTTCGCTCAGCTTGAAGTTCTTCGCCACCCGCACATCGAACGTGAAAAACGTATTGTTCTTATACAATGTGTTGCGCTTCACAATATATCCATTCCCCGACACACGGTTCGCCACCGAAATCGATTGCGGCGTGTGGAAGCTGATCAGCGGCGAAAATTCAAACCCCAGCGGTGCCTGCCAAAATCCAAACATGTTAAACCGGTGCCGTTCGTTCCGGTCTGAAAATCCATAGTCCGGCTTAAAGTTATTCGCCACCGCATACCGGAAGCTAAACGGGTCCCGCTCATTATCGTCGTCGGCCAGATCTTCAGACAACTGATAATTCATCTGAAACTGGAACCGCTGCGAGAAGCGCTTCTGCATGCCGATCGTCAACCCGCGATACAGCGATTTCGATGAGCTCTCAAGCGTCGTCAACGCGCCAATGCCGTTCTTACCATCCGCCCCCAGCCCCGTCGCAAACGGAGAGCCGAACACCGGGTCGTTCCTGTTCACAAACCGGCTCGCATGTACGGTCTTCGAATAATCGAAACCGGCCGTCACCTTTAAGTCGCTCGTCAGTGCCTGCTCCAGATTCAGCGCCCAAGTATAAGTCCGTGGATTCGTAAAATTCCTGTCGGTCACAAACACATCCGGCCCCGAAGGCGGCAGGTTGCTCGCATTCGGAATCAGCTCCGTATAAGCCGGCGGAGTCACCCCGAATCCGTTAAAGAAGGAGGCCCGGAAAATCGATTGGCCCACGCTCCCATTTGTCGAACGAGTGCTCGCCAAGTCCAGCCCCGGCGTCCGTGCGTAGTAAATTCCGCCGCCTAAACGCACCAGCGTCTTACCTTTGTTCGTCGGGTCCCACACTATCCCCAGCCGCGGCTGGAACTGCTTCCATGAAGACGGAATCGTTCCATCCGAAGGGAAGCCCCGCTTCCCGATGAACGGCGCGAAGAACACTTTGCTCGGGTCCGTCAGCACCGGCGGCTCTACCTGTGCATCCCAGCGCAAGCCATAGCTCAGCGTCAGGTTCGGCCGGATCTTCCACTTGTCCTGCACAAACAGCGCGGGCTCCCACTGCACCAAATTCTGCGTCCCCGCCGCGCTCGTCGAAAGGCCATTCACACCCGCAAACTGTAAAAACAGCAGCAGCGGACCCGTAATATCCGTCCCCGCCGGACACACGCCGAAATTATTTGTCGTCCCGTTCGAGCACTCCACAAACTTCGGCCCGATATTCACATAATTCTCAAACCCTTGAATGCTGTCGAAGATGAATCGCCCGTTCGCAAACCCGACAAACGTCTGTGTCGTCGCCGTGCGGTTCAACTCCACACCAATCTTGATGCTGTGCCCGCCCCGCACCAGCGACAAATTATCGTTCACCTGAAAGCGCGTATCATGGTCCGCCACCGGTATAAAAATCGGCTCCCCAAACCGGTATTGCCCGCCGAAATCGATCCCCGTATCCGGAAACGGACGGCTCTGCCCCGGCAGCTTCGGTCCGCTGTACGCCCGCGGCCGGTCTTCACGCGCAAACTGAAAACGCGCTTCATTCAGCACCGAAGGCGAAATCGTCGAGTTCAACTGCAAACTCACCGAATTCGAAAACCCGATCTCATCCGCATTCGCACTCCGGCCCCACTGCTCCACATCGAACGTTCCATTCGGCTGGTTCGAATGCGAGTAGTTATAACGCGCCGTGAACAGATGTTTCTCGCTCGCGTACCAATCGATCTTCCCCAGCGTCGCAATCGCATCGTTCTTGCGCGTAATCGGGCCGTTCTCATTCGGGTCCCCCAGCTTCGTCGCGAAAAAATTCACCAGGCCCGCATCGATCCGCGCGGCATTGTTCTGCTTGGTCTGCGTAAAATACTGCTGGTCGTAAGCGCCAAAGTAAAACAGTTTGTCTTTCTTGATCGCCCCGCCGATCGTCCCGCCAAATTGCTCCTGCGAAAATGCGCTAAGCCGCGTTCCGTCGGCCAGCCGGGAAGTCAACCCCGTCCATTTCTGATACTCATGCAGCGTGCCGTGTACTTCATTCGTGCCGGATTTTGTCACCACGTTGATGAACCCGCCGGAGCTTCTGCCGAACTCGGCCGGTGCGCTATCCGCCACCACCTGAACCTCCTTAATCGCATCCAGGCTCACCGTGAACGCAGGCCGCTGCCCGCCGCGCTGTTCCCCAAAGAACGGGTTATTATTGTCCGCTCCATCGATCGACACATTGTTGTTAATTCCCTTCTGGCCATTGATCGAAATCTCCGCGCCGTCCGGTCCCTGAACAATCGAAACGCCTGGCGTCAGCGTCACCAGGCTCAAAAAATTCCTGCCGTTATTCGGCAAATCCTGCACCGATCGCGTATTCAGATAGGTCGAATTCTCCACCCTCTCGCTCTCGATAATCGGCGCCCCCGCGCTCACCACAATCGTCTCATTCACCTGCGACAAACTCATCACCACCGCAAGCGAAATCGATTGGCCCACCGCCAGGTCCATCCCTTCCCGCACACTGGTCCCGAACCCGGCAGCTTTCACCGTCACCCGATACCCACCCAGCGGCAGAAGAAGCCCGCGAAACCGCCCCTCGTTGTCTGTCAGCAGGTCACGGCTGAAATTAGTCCCAATATTCGTAATCGTCACCGCCGCATTCGCCAGTGACCGCCCCGAAGGGTCCGAAACCGTTCCCTCAATTGTGCCGGTGTTCGCCTGCGATTGAGCGAAAGCGGTCTCCGGCAGCGACACCGATAATGCGAAAGCCGCTAAGCAGCAGTACAAAAACGTTTTTTGAATCATGGAGCCCTCTTGGCAAAAAAATGGAAAACTGGAAGTTGAGAGCCGACTGAGCCCACTGGAGGAAACTGCAAGGTCACCCCGAATCTTGCGTTGAGTATGGGTCCAAATTCACTGTCTTGTCAAGATTTCGAGCCGCCTAAAAAGATGACAAATTTGTTACAAGTGGGACACTCCTAGACCACACGCACCTAAACGGCGATCAAGGCGAAGCGAATTGCTTCAGGCATAAGTCAAACATCATTTAATGGTGAGCCGGACCGGGTTTGCCGGTAGCCCCGACGCAGTCAGTTGAAGCGTCACGTCTCCGCTACCCGCCAACGAGTGGGGCAGAATAACATTCACCTGGTCCAACCCGGCGAAGGAACCCTGCGGTCCTGCAAATTGCACCGGCACGCTGGTTGTTCCAACGGTCACCTTCACACCGGCCGTTCCTGCGGCTTGAAGGCCCGTTCCAAATAAAGTGACGTACACCTGATCCGTTACCGTACCCAGGTCGATCGGGCTTGCCACAACAGTGCCGGCGGAGTTGACCGAATACACCGGCACCGCTTGCTGCGTACCATCCGCCGCAAGCCGGACCGCGCTGGCAGCCGCCAGATTTGCCGTGTTCAAAGCAAAAAGCCCCGGAGCGACCGGAGCAATCTGCACGGTGGCCAGCGTTTTCGTTCCATCTCCGCTGCTGATGGTGAATTGGGCGGCACCCGCGGCGACGCCGGAAGGCACCAGAAAATTAACTTGGGTGGCCGATACATAGATGAGTGGCGCCTGCCAAAGTTTGCCCGCGGCATCCACCAGCGAGACCGCCGTCCCACCGAACGTATTCGGCAGCGGCAGGGACGTAGCGCCCGGTGTGCCCTGGGCTAAATCCGCGCCATACGCGATGGCCAGCGACCCCGGAGCAACGCTCTTCGCGGCCGGGTTCGCCGCGGACACCACGCTTGCGGCATTGGACGGAACCGCCGCCGCCGGACCGAACGCGTTAAACAGAATAGCCAGCGTTCCGCGCCGTGAACTAGGGTCGTCCACCTGACCTACAATCGCCAGATCGGGCTTTCCATTGCCGTCGAAGTCCGCAACCGCAAGACCCCGGGGGTTGGGGCCGGAAGGAAACTGCTGCTCGGCCTGAAACGTTCCGTCTCCGTTGCCGAGCATGTAACTCGCTTCGCTCAGCCCGCAGCAATCTGCCAGCACCAAATCCTTCTTCCCGTCGCCGTTCAGGTCGGTGATGGCGATTACGGGTGGCGCGGTATTGGCGTCCGTCAAAAGGGGAGCTTGAAACGTTCCGTCCCCATTCCCCAGTAGAATCACGATTTTGCTGCGGCCGCCGTTGAATGTCGCGGTAACCACGTCCAGCTTTCCATCCCCATTCAAATCCGCCACGGCCAGCGGAGGGGAAAATAGGGGCCCAGGCAGCGAGATACTGCGGGGGGCCTGGACGGTGCCGTCTCCGTTGCCCAGTAGCACTGCAAAGATTCCGATCGTTTGAAAATCGATCTTGCCGCTGACTACGGCCAGATCGGGCTTGCCGTCGCCGTTGAAATCGCCGCTCACGGCCGCTTGCGCGTCGGGCAGCGCTGTGGTTCGCACGTTCTGAAACGTGCCGTTCCCATTTCCCAGGAACACCGCGATGCCGCCGCCATCCGCACGCGCCGCGGCCACATCCGGCTTGCCATCCCTGTTGAAATCGGTCACTGAGAGGGAAGTCAGCCTCCCGCCAGCGGGAAAGGTGTTCACTGCGCCAAGCGTGCCGTCTCCCTTCCCGAACAGCACATTGAGGCCGGTTGCATCTGCAGCGATCACGTCTGGCTTGCCATCGCCATTCAGATCGGCCGTCGCCAAAAGACCCTCCTGTATACCGGCCACCGGGTAAGAAATCGGCTTGGCAAATTGGCCTTTGCCGCTTGCCAGCTTCACGTAGAGTGTTCCGGTGGATGCGTCCGTAATCACCAGATCCGGTTGCTGGTCCCCGTTCAGGTCCGCGGCTGCCACAGCTAAGGGGCCCGTGCCAATGGTCTGAAGTTCCGGACTGTGGATTACGCCATCGCTGGTGATGAAATAGAGGAAAAGGTCGCTGCCAGCGTTATCTGCCGTGAAGAGCGACGTGTTGCCATCGTCCAGCGGAACAATCCCGATGGACGTCGGATGAGCGGCAAGCAGGTATTCCTTCCCCGGTTGAAAAGTGCCATCCCCGTTCCCCAGCATCACTTCCATGGCGCTGGCGGGTTGATCCGCGATGACCAGGTCCAGCTTGCCGTCACGATTCAAATCGGCATAACCGAGGAAGCCCTGGTGCGTCACCGATACGCTCCCAACCGCCGCCTGGAAAGTTCCGTCCCCGCGCCCCGGCAATACCCAGACTTTGTTTGCGTTTGCGGCTCCAAAGGCATCCAGCGCGGCCAGATCCAGCTTGCCGTCTCCGTTGAAATCCGCGGCCACCAGAGTAAAGGGTGTCGGGCCAACCGCATAATCGACTACCGGGCCGAAGCTGCCATCCCCTTTGCCAAGCAGCACGCCAACCCGCCCCGCCCCTTTCGATACCGTGTGAGTGAGCGCGAGATCCGCAACGCCATCGCCGTTGAAATCGGCGGTGGCCAAATAGGAATTGTAGATGGGCCCTGCGGGGAATGTCACCGGCTGTCCGAACGTACCGTCCCGTTTCCCAAGCAGGATCACCACGTTGCCCTGCGGAAACGGATTGGCCGAAGTAGCAAACGGACCTTGCGTAACGGCCAAATCCGGCACACCATCGCCGTTAAAATCCCCTGTGACGATATTTCGCCCTAGGCTAGCCACAGCATATAGATTGCTCGATAAAGTTGTGTCCCGGGGACCTCGCAGTGTAACGAAAATGCCGCGTCCCGCCAGAACGGCGCTGTCGCGGATACCATCCCCATTGAAGTCGGCGATCGCTACATCCAGGCTGGCATGACCTGCCCGTAGTTTTTGCCCCGGCGAAGCGGATGGCCTTATCGCCAGCGTCTGACGCAGAACCTTGCCGCTGGTCAGAAATCCCGCGCCACATATGGAATTAATCTCACTTCGAGCGTCTGAAGTGGCAAAGGTTCCGAAGGGGTCTAACAAATCCGGGTTAAAGTCCACTTTCTGGCCATCCACGTACAGCTCTTTTAATACGTCGTCATCGTCGAAAATATACTCGGTCGTGTGACCGGCAGACCGGATCAGGATCAGTTTGTCGGGTTTAATCAGAATAAAACGAAACGGGTCGGCTAAGTTTGCTAAGTCGAACGAAAAATCTTTTGTACAGTTGGCTGCTGACCCCAGCCCGCTAACCATCAAAAACCCGAGTAATAACCTGCGAAGTTTCATCTCGCTCCTTCCCGCGCGCGGGCGATAGGCCTCGTTTCAGTTCGATACTAGATCGTTTGGACTGCGGAGTCCAGCTTTTTCACTCGACTTACCCGCTTAACTGCTCGCCGCTACGGCACATCTTCATACGTCAGTTTGTAGATCGTCGGGCAATAGTAAGTCATCAAGTCCATGCCTTCTAAGGGCTCAACAATGCCCATCGCTTGCAGTTTCTTCAGATCGGATTTGGCTGTCGGATAGCTAATTCCATACTGGTTCTTCACCGCCTTCACAGATACAACCGGACTCTGAAAAAATCCGTCCACCATCGCGGCCAGCCGCACGTTTCCACCTTTTAGACGCTTGTTAAAATCACGGTGCGCGGCCAGTAACTTATCGCAACGTCTTTCCGCATCGATTGGCCCACCGCCAGATCCATCCCCTCCCGAATCGTAGTCCCAAACCCCGGAGCCTTCACCGTCACCCGGTACCCGCCCAGCGGCAGCAGAAGCCCGCGAAAGCGGCCCTCGTTGTCGGTCTGAATATCCCGCGAAAAGTTGGTTCCAATATTAGTAATCGTCACCGCGGCATTCGCCAGCGTGCGCCCCGAAGGGTCCGCCACCGTTCCTTCGATAGTTCCCGTGTTTGCCTGCGATTGCGCAAAACCTGCTGTTGGCAGCGAAACCACCGCCCCGAAACAAAACAACGCGCACCACAAAAACGTTTGACGAATCATATAGCCCCTTAAGCAATGGAAGTAGAAAAATGACAGGTGGAAAAATATTCAGAGCAGACGCTGCCCTGTGCGGTTAACTGCGAGGTAAACCCCAACCAATCTTGGGTTGAGTATGTGATCAAAGTCACTGCGTTGTCAAGAAAGGTGCTGCCTTTACCGTATGGAAAAAAATTGCTGGTCAAGCGCGTCTTTGTAGTCTTGCGCCTCCCACTCCGCCGGATCTTCAGCAAGACCCAACAGTGCGGAGGCCGCTTCCGCTATTCGCACCTTCAACCCTGGCTCATCCAACATGCCGCGTAGCGCGGGAAGCAGCCTCACGTCTTTGCGTTTCCCCAAGCCAACCGCCGCCTCCTCGCGCACGTTCTCATCGGTATCGCGCAAGCTCGTAAGCAACGCTTCGCGAATCTCCGCCGAATCGCCGCTGCCCAGCACACCCATGCCAAAAACCGCCCAGTCACGAACCTCCGCGTCCTCATCCCGGGCCAGCAGGAGAAGCCCTGAAATTGCGCGTTCGTCGTCCGGGAAGCATCCAAGCGCAAACGCCGAAGAGAATCTAACGTCCTGGTCCGGATGATGCAGATATTTCAAGATGACGGGAATGCCGGCGCCATTACGCAGGTGACCAAGAGCCGAGATTGCCGAACTCAGCACAAGCGCTTCCCCTTCAGATTCGAATACCCCGGCAACCAGGGCAAAGCTCTCATCGCGATACATCCGCTGTGGCTCCTCTGTACCACTCAAGCCAAGTTGCTGCAACTGACCCAGAACAGCGGCCGCCCGGGCCCGCTTCATCGGCTCCTCAGCGCTAATCCAATCCGCGGCCACGTCGAACGTCTCGCGGCTCCCGTCCATCCGTAAAGCGGCAACCGCCTCCCAAGCATCCTCATCCTCGTAGTCGGCGCTAAGCGTCTTATTGAAGAGTTCTTGAATCTCAGAAGTAGTCATCGAAGGAGCCAGTCGCGTCCCACATCAGAAGGGCTGCGTGTCATCGCTTGCGCCGTCCGCCCAGGCCAAGTCTGGGCTTGAATCGGCAGTCCCTATTTCACGTTGTTAGCGCCCGAACTATCAGCGACGCTGGCGCGCCCGTAGCGCCGACAGAGTTAGAGCGGCAGCGCGGCTCAGTTCAGAATCAGGGAGCGTAGGTATGGTGCGTTCCAGCCAGGCGACTGACGTGCGGGAGCCGATTTGCGCGATGCCGAGCAGAGCGGCTAACCGATAGTCCAAGATGGCTTGGTTCACGCCTTCAAGCACATAAGCGGGCTCGGAAATCTTGGCTACAAGGGTGCGAACTTCGGCTGTAAACAACTCCGCATCTTCTCCGGTCAGGCGTTCTTGAATGGAAACAAAATCAGCGCGCCGGTGGCTGCTGAGCTCATTCAGTGAAGCCGTGGGCGGACCCATTCGGAATGCTTCAATCAATGCGGGTTCAACTCTGGCACTCAGGCTGACCAGTTCGGTCCGCCGCTCTTCCGCGCCCACTGCGCAGTTTGCCAATAACCAAAGGTGGAGCGTGGCTTGTTCCCGAAGGCTAAGAGCCGTCAGCGCCGGGCGTGTCTCATAAAGCTCACGCATGACCGCTTCACTGGCGAAGGCAGCGGGCGCCAACCTGGCAGGCTGCTTCTTGGCGCAAATGGCTGAGATCGGAAACAACAAAACGATAGCGAAAGTTAAAGTGATAAGTGCTTTCACGCAGCAGTTCCAATTTGTCTCTTTCTAATTCGGCGGCAGCACGCCGTCAGCCCAAAGGCGTTTGTTATTGGCAGGGCAGTTGTCTGTGGCCGGCTCCCCACAAACGAATGTAGGCTGACCTGGCCGAAGGTTGAATACATTCAACTGGGAACTGGGGTGGAAGTGCATGCGGAAAATTTGTCCTTCGGAAAGCGATTGGCCCGAGACGGCAGGAGCCATCACATTGAAAGAATCGAACCCTGGCAGCCCGCCAGTGTGCCACAGGACAAAGGCATGGCCCAATTCATGTTCAATCAATTGAGGGAAGATAAGGCTGGACTGCCCGAGAAGGATCACCGGCGTGCCATCGAAGTTGGCTCCCGCCGATTGGCTGCCGATGACAGTGTTAATCACGTAAATGTTGATCTCACCCGGATTGAAGCCGATACCGGTCTGGTAAGCGCCCTGGCTTCCGCCTGCCAACAGGGCTGGAGTATTCGGGTTCGCCGTTGCATCCTTTATCGTGACGAAAGCGATACGCAACCCAGCTTTTTCGAAGACATAGGCGTTATTAACGCCGAGTACTGCTGTCGCGACATTCAGGCTTTGTGTCGCGAAGTTGCCGGCCATTATCCAGAACGTTACGTTAAAGCGAATGTTGTTTAGCATCTGACCGTGAATCGTATCGGCGTGGGTGGTCCAGGGAGCCTGAAGGATGGCCGGCTGCCGACTTCGACCGAAGGCGATAACTGAGTTGCCAAATGCCGGCGCCGTTACGTTCGGAAGAAAGGCAGTAGCGGTTGTGCCGCTAGGGGAGACGTAGAATCTGCGGTCGTTGAAGCTTTGCCCGTCATTCCCATCCACCAGCAACCCGATCTCCTGCCCTGGCACCGCCAGATCCACGACAATCCTGTCCACAATCGGGGGTTGGTGGATGCAGGCTTGTTCTATCTCGCATCCCTGGAACCGGCCATTTATGCACTCACGAA
>JBBROT010000068.1:0-12533 GCA_038229155.1 Bryobacterales bacterium
ATCTGTACAACGCGCAAAACAAGCGTGTGGCGGTGGTGAAGCAGAATGGGCAGGAGCAGCTTTACTTCTACGGGCCGGGCGGGAAGAGGCTGGCGACCATTAATGGCGTATCGGGGTATGTGACGGAGGACGTGTACTTTGCGGGGTCGCTCTGGATACAGGGGTTGACGCAGACGATGCGCTGGATTGCGTGGCTGCCCGAAGCGAACGCCAGGAAATCACCCCCGATGAAGCGGAGGTCTGCCGCCACTGGATCCGAAATGGCTACATCATCGTCGAAAATCTTTCCCGGACAGCGTGCTCGATTCCGGCTGTGAAAGCTATGAACACGCAATCCGCGCCGGCCGGGTCAAACTGCCACCGGAGCGCGCTGGCGATAACGATCCATGGCTCGGCCGCTCCCTGAATCCCCACCGGAAATCCGGCGCATTCTGCAAAATCCTGAGGCACGCCGGATTGCTGAATCTGCTCCGGCTGCTCATGGGCCGGGAGCCGAAGGCGCTCCAGACCATCGCTTCTCAACCATCCACATGACCACGTATCCGCTGGGCTACCTGACGGCGGCCTGGATCGCCTGCGAAGACATTCACCCGGATTGCGGGCCCCTGGTCTACTATCCCGGGAGCCATCGCCTGCCCTATCTTTTCAGCAAGCAGGTGGGCATCACCGAAGAGCAGTTTAAGCGTGACGGGTACGCCCCTTATCACGCAAAATACGAGCCCCGAATCGCGAAGCTGGTGGAAGACCACGGAATCGAGCCTCAGTATTTCCATGCGAAAAAGGGCGATGTGCTCATCTGGCACGCCAATCTGATCCACGGCGGTTCGGCGCGGAAAAACCTGGAACTCTCCCGCCGTGCCATCGTCTGCCATTTCTTCGCAAAGAACGCCTTTGTCTATCACGATCTCGCCGCGGCCCGGTCTTTGCAGTAATATCTCGGTACATGCCTACTGCGCGACGACACCGGCAAAGTCCGGCTTATCGGTTAGATCCAAGTAATAGCGGTGAGTTGGAATGTGAGCACGTCAGCCGAGTAATCCGCCGTGGCCCAAGCAGGCAAGCTCCCAGGTGGAGATGCGGTATTGGGCGAGCAGCGGAGGCATGACCAGATCGACTACGTTCGGCTTGGTGGAGCGGAAACAGCCGGGGGCGGAGACTATCGGGATATCGTCGCGGTACGCGAGCATCATCAGGTTGCCCGGTTCTACGGGTGTGAGGAAGCGTTCCAGTTGCGCGCCCACTCTTGCCAGGGCGCGTCCAACGACGTCTTCGGGGCCGGCGGGAGCGGTGGAAGAGGCAACCAGAATCAGAGACGGGCGGTGGCGAAGGAGGCTGTGGAGACCGCGCATCACTTGCTCTTCCTCTTCAAGACAGGCCAGGGAAATGGGGGCGGGAATGGCGAAGCGCTCGAGGCGCTGGCGCATGATGCTTTCAAACATCTGGCGGGCGCGATCGCCGCTAATGGGATCGCAATAGAGGACGCCGAGAGTGGGCGTGCGCAATGGCCGCGCCTGCATGATGGGGCCGCGGTCCCTGAGGAGGGCGACCAGCCCATCGAGGTCGGACTGGGCGACAGCGAAAGGGGCGCTTTTCACTGTGGCGATACGCTGACCCGCCTGGGCGTAGCTGAAGTTGAGCAGGGTGGCGATGACCAGGCTGGAGGTGCAGTTGACCTGTTTGAGCAGGTCGTCATCGACAAGAACGCAGCAATTTTCAGTGGCGATGAGGTTGGCGCGGCCACCGGCGGTGATTTTTACTTCAAAACAGCCGCAACTGATCTCGCTGGCGACGGTGCGAACGGCGTCGTCCTCGCCGATTTCGCCTTCTTCGAGTTCGGTGACCCAAACCCGGTCCATGCCTTCCGATTGGAGGACGCGGACGTCCTCATCGCAGATGAGATGGCCTTTGGCGAGGAGTTTTTTTCCTCCCGGCCTGAAAATAGGGCAACACAGGATTCTTCCGGTGGATTCTCCGACTTCAACTGTCTGAGCTTTCATCTTCCGCCTCGCTTCCGCCTCGCGTCAGCCGCATTTTGCGCGGTTGATTTGAATTGTACAGACAATACGTGAAGATTATTTAAAATATTCTCAAATTTATTTTTTTATTCAGCGAAAAGATGGCGGAGCGACGTTAGGGAGCTGGATATAAAGGTTGGGTTCGGGAGAAGCGGGCATCGATACCCATTTATCGGGTTCCAGGACGCGGAGCACGGCAATTTCGTCGCAATTCTGGAATTTTGGGCAGCGGAGGCAGTCTTTCCAGGCTTTTAGGGGCAGTTCGCCCCGTTCAACTTCGGCAAAACCGACCTTTTGGAAGAAGCCGGGCACGTAAGTGAAGGCGAAGACGGCGTGCAATTCGTAATCGCGGGCTTCCTGGACGAGCGAATCGACAATGAGGCGGCCGGCACCCTGAGTTTTGGCCTGTTCGGCGACGGCAAGCGAACGAATTTCGCCGACAGTGGGGCTGTAAAAGTGCAGAGCGCCGCAGCCGAGGAGCTCTTTTCCGGAGTAAAGAACGGAAAAATCGCGCATATTCTCAGACAATTCAAACTCCGTACGGGGGAGCATGATGCCTTTCGCGGCATAGCCATTGATGAGCGTGAGCAGGGGGCCGATATCGCGCATGCCCGCTTTACGGACGGAGAGGCGGCGGAGGCGGGTGTGGTGAGGGACGACGGCATCCCCGGTAAGAGCGCTAATCATGATGGGCCGATGGTGGTGCCGAGCGATTCGCCGGCGAGAAGCCGAGGGAGGATTTGCATTTCAAAGCCCGGAGCGATGACGACGCGGCCGACTCCCTGATCGAGCGCGAGCGTGGCGGCATTGAGTTTGGCCTGCATACCGCCTTTGGCAACGCCGCTATCGATGAGTTGGCGGGCGGCCCGGGCGGTGAGGTGCGGAATACGGGCGGCGGAGGCGTCGAGGACGCCGGGGACGTCAGTGAGGAAGATGAGGGTATCGGCTTCGAAGGCCGAGGCGCAGGCAACAGCCATCTGATCGCCATTGACGTTCCAGAAATTGCCTTCGAGGTCGCCCGCGAGGCAGGCGATGACGGGGAGAAAGCCGGCTGAGGAGAGCACATCGATGAGGCGCGAATTGGCACCGGTGACGCGGCCGACAGCACCCAACGCGGGGTTCATTTGCTCTGCCTGGACGAGCCAGCCATCGAGGCCGGTAAGGCCGACAGCTCCGGCGCCGGAGCGGATGAGGGAGGCGACCAGTTCACCATTGACGGTGCCTGTGAGGACTTTGAGCACGGCATCGATGGTTTCAGGCGTGGTAACGCGGAGGCCTTCGCGGAATTCGCTCTGGATGCCGCGCGCTTCGAGATATTCGGTGATTTGCTTGCCGCCACCGTGGACGAGCGCGACCTTGTGGCCGGAGATGAGCAGGGCGGCGATCTGGCGGGCGAGGGGGTCGCGGCGATCCGGTGAATCGAGCAGGGTGCCGCCGATTTTGATGAGGAGCCTCACAGGAGACCCTCCGTTTCGGGGAGGCCGAGCATGAGGTTGAGATTCTGAAGGGCCTGTCCGGCGGCACCTTTAACGAGGTTATCGATGGCTACGACGAGGACGGCGCGGCCGGTGGCGGGATGGGTGAGGAAGCCGATGTCGCAGAAATTGGTGTGGGCGACGGAATGGATGTCCGGGAACGTGCCGGGCGGGTGGATGCGGATGAACGGTTCGGCGGCATATTGGGCGCTGTAGGTGGCTTCGATGAGCGCGAGATTTTCGGGCGTGGCACGGAAATAAATGGTTTCGAGGATGCCGCGATCAATGGGGATGAGCTGGGCGGTGAAGCTGAATTCACTCTCTTCGAGACCGGAGGTGAGCAGCACTTCCGGCACATGGCGGTGATGGAGGGCGGAATAAGCGGAGAAGTTGTTGGCAACTTCGCAGAAGCTGGTTTTGAGCGACGGCTTGCGGCCCGCGCCGCTGACGCCCGATTTGGCGTCGCAAACAATGCCACGGGCGCGATCGATCAGGCCAGCGGCCAGGAGAGGGCGGAGAGCGATGTTCGCGGCGGTGGGGTAGCAGCCGGGGTTCGAGACGAAGCGCGCACCCGAGATTTCGTGCCGGTTGAACTCCGGGAGGCCGTAGACGGCTTCTTTCAGGAGCTCGGGTGCGGTGTGGGGCGCGTGATACCAGCGTTCGTAATTCGCGGCGGTCTGGAGGCGGAAAGCCCCGCTGAGATCGACCACGCGGGTGCCGGATTCGAGGAGCCAGGGCACGGTTTCGAGGGAAACTTCGGGGCCGGTGGCGAGCAGGACGGCGTCTAGATGGGCCTCGCGGACGGCTTCGGGGATGAAGGGGATGCGCGGGACGTTAGTGCTCGCGGGTTCTGGATCGCGGTGATCGAGGAGGACCGGGCGGCAGTTGGGGTGGCGGGTGAAAAGTTTGAGGAGTTCGGCACCGCTATAGCCGGTGTGACCGGCAATGCCTACGTTAAATTGCATATTTATACAGACAAATGAATATTTATTCTAGCAGCTTTTCAGATGGCCTTGGCATGAAAGCTTCAAGACTTGCCATTTGTTTGGATTAGCACTTAGCACAGCATCCAAGACAGTTGCGTTTTCGTAACGCCCGGCAGAGGACATTACCACGACACTCCTATGCAGCCAATAAAACGGAATTTTTTGAGCGCCTTGTTGCTTACAGGCGCAATTGCCGCGTCTGCCTTCGCGCAGACGGGCACATTTACCAGCATGTCCATGGCGAGCTACGGCCCGTTGGTTTCTCCCGATTCCATTGTGGCGGGATTTGGGATGAACCTGGGGACGGGCAACACTGCCGGTTCACTGCCGTTGCAGACGAATCTGGCCGGTGCTTCAGTTTCGATCACTGATAGTGCCGGTGCCAAATTCGCCGCGCCTCTTTATCTTGTTTCGCCCGGGCAGATCAACTATTTGATTCCCGCGGGCGCGGCAGTTGGAAAGGGGACGGTTACGGTAACCACAGCCAGCGGGATGCTGCAAGGCACCTTGCTGATTTCTAACATTGCACCGGCAATCGCGACCGCCAGCGCGGACGGGAAAGGAGTGCCCGCAGCTCAGGTGTACCGCCTGAACGCCGCGGGCGTGGCGACTGTTCAGCCAGTTTTCATGGGCTCGACCGGTGCGTTTACACCCGCGCCGATCAACCTTTCGGCAGCCTCCGATCAGGTTTATTTGATGCTGTACGGCACGGGGATTCGCCGCCATTCTTTGAACCCCGTGATTGCTACTTTGGGGGGCATTCGCGTTCCTGTAACGTTTGCGGGCGCGCAGACCCAATTTCCCGGTTTGGATCAAGTAAACATTGGTCCCTTGCCGCAGTCTCTGGTGGGTAAGGGCGCAGTCAACCTCATTCTTACGGTGGATGGAATTCCAGCAAATACGGTCAATTTGAACATTCAATAGGACAGACTCTCATGACAAAAACAGAACATATCATCACGAATATCGATAAGAAATTTGCTGGCCGCCGGAGTTTTCTGCAACAAATCGGGCTTGCCAGCGCTGGTGTGGGAGCCTTTCTCGCCACGGCGCAATCTTCAAAAGCCGCCGCGATTACCGATGCGGACATTGTGCAGTTTGCATTGAATCTGGAGTATTTGGAAGCTGAGTTTTATACGATGGCGCGCTTGGGCAAGACCATCGACCAAATGGGCGTAGGCATTACGGGGAGCGGCACTCCCGGGGCGACCATCGGGGGCCAGAAGGTTACGTTCATTGAAGGCTCCACGCTGGCGATCAACGCGGACCAGATCGGTGCCGATGAACGCGCGCATGTGACGTTTCTGCGCACAACGCTCACCAGCCTGGGCATTACGCCGATCGCCAAACCTGCGATCAATCTAAATGCCTTGGGCACCGGCTTCGAAAGCCAGGAAGCGTTTATCAATCTGGCTCGATCGTTCGAAGATGTCGGAGTGTCGGCATACGGCGGTGCCGCCCCGCTTCTCACGAATGCCACGATCGTCGGTTACGCGGCACGCATTCTGGCCGTGGAAGCTTATCATGCCGGCATTCTGAGGCTTCACGCGGCACTGTATCAGGCTCCCACCAAACCTGTGGACGGGCTGGACCAGGTTCCGCCACCGACGGGCACGAAGTTTGTCCCGGTAGATGCGAACTCTCTTTCGCTGATCCGTACGCCGGGCCAGGTGTTGAACATTGTGTACGGCGGCGCTGTGAATGCGACTGCCGGCGGGTTCTTCACGAACGGCGTGAATGGCACGATCAACGGCTCGACCGCGCCTGCAACGGCGTAGGGAGTCAAGTGGCTGGCGATCCTTGCGGGCAGAGGGATCGCCATTGAAGTGCCGCCGGTGAAGCGTGTGCAAACTGCCAAAAATGTTAGGATAATTGACCATGACACTATTTCATCGAGCCGCAATTTTCGTTTTTACCGCCTCGCTTGCCATCGCGGCAGATTTGTCCGTGGGGACGTGGAAATTCAACCCGGAAAAGTCCAAAGTGCGCAAGCCGGAGGATTGGAAGGGCCGCATGACCATGATCGCGAATGGGCCGACGCCGGATTCGGTGATCACCAAGACGGGAAAGACGGAAAGTTCCGGCCCCGTTTATGGCAAGGAAGTGGTGGTTTATTACAACGGCAAAGAGATGCCGGGAGCGATGCCGGGGACCTCGCTAGTGAGCACCAAGATCAATGACCGGGAGTGGATGCAGATTACGAAGCGTGGCGGAAAGGAGTACGGGCACACCAAAACCACGCTCTCGGCGGACTCGAATACACGGACGGCCGTAGTTCACTCGACAGACGCGAAGGGTACCGGGTACGACGAAGTGCGCGTGTTCGACCGGGTGAAATAGCGGGTTAGTTTTCGGCGGCTGAGCGCTGGGCCAGTTCGCCGATGAGGGGCAGGACGTAGCGCTCCTGGCGGCTGGTCTTGATCATCATGAAGATCCAGATGCCGAACATGATGGCTTCGAGGAGCTTATATCCGGCGAAATCGAGATCCTGGAAGGCTGGGCGGACGGCCCAGTGAATGAAGAGCCAGACGGCGAACAGATAGAGCCCCTGGAAGGCGTGAAAGCGGACGAGCTGATCGCCGCGGAATTTCTGCGACGCGAGAACAATCACGGCGAGGATCCAGCCGACCACGGGAATGTAGCAAAGGATGCAGGCCGTGCGCGGCGAAACGTTATCGAAGGGGTCCGCCACGGGAGCCGAGTTTTGGAAGGCGGAAGCGGCACCGGCTGCTCGAATAGGCTGCGGGGCACCGCATTTTGCGCAGAAGCGGTCTGTTTCCCCGGCGACCGTTCCGCAATGGCTGCAATATGGCATTTGTTAATTGGTACGTTTCAGGGTACCCGGTTGTTCGTCCGGTTGTCCCACATGATACGATTCTCTCGATTATGAAAAGTTCATTTGCGCTGTTGCTGATGTGCGTTGCGGCCTGGGGCGCGCCGAAATCGTCGACCCTGGACGTTTATTTCGTCGATACGGAAGGCGGGCAGGCGACGCTGTTTGTTTCACCGTCGGGCGAATCGATGCTGGTGGATACCGGGTGGCCCGGTTTCGAGAGCCGGGACGCGAAGCGGATTGCGGCGGCGGCGAAGGCGGCTGGCGTTACACAGATCGATTACCTGGTAATTACGCACTATCATACCGACCATGCGGGCGGCGTGCCGCAACTGGCGGCGCTGATGCCGATCAAACATTTCGTGGACCATGGCGCGAGCTTTGAGCATGGCGCGAACGAAGACAAGCTGTACGAGGCTTATGCCAAAACGCGCGGTGTGGGCGAGCATTTAGAGGTGAAGGCGGGCGACACGATTCCGGTGCGCGGGCTGACGGTGAAAGTGCTGAGCGCGGGCGGCGAGTTGATGGCGGGCAAAGGCGCGGCAAATTCGTTCTGCGAAGGGACGAAGCTGCGGGATGCAGACCCGTCGGAGAACGCGCGGTCTGTGGGCACGCTGATTACGTACGGCAAGTTCCGGATTATCGACCTGGGCGATCTGACGTGGAACAAAGAGTATGAACTGGTGTGTCCGCAAAACCGGATCGGGACGGTGGACGTGTATCTGACGACGCACCATGGGATGAACATGTCCGGGCCGGAAGCGATTGTGCACGCGCTGCATCCGAAGGTGGCGATTATGAACAATGGCGCGAAGAAGGGCGGGACGCCGGAAGCCTGGAAAGCAGTGGATTCTTCGCCGGGGCTGAAGGATATGTGGCAATTGCATACGTCGGAAGCGGGCGGGAAGGAGAGCAATGTGGACGAGCAGTTGATTGCGAACCCGAGCCAGGACGGAGATGCGGGGAACTATCTTAAGCTTTCGGCACACGCTGATGGGAAGTTTACGGTGACGAATTCGCGCAACGGCGTGAGCCGCGGTTACTAGCGGGAGGCTGGCGCTCGTGGGTTTTGAGCTTTATGTGGCCCGGGATGTGGCGCGGGCCGAGGGCACGCACGAATACCGGCCGATGGGGACAGCGGTAATTTCGGTGACGGACCTGTTCCGGTCGCGGGATTTCGATGGGCGCAGACCGGGCGGGAAGGAACGGCGGACGGATTTCGCGGGCTTTTTCGCGTCGCTGGTGGACCTGAACGATTATTTGCGCAAACTGCGGGAGTGAGTATTCCTATGGCGATTCGTACGACGACGGTGGGTTCATATCCGGTACCGGATTGGCTGGTGACGAGCCCATCCGAGCAATCGAGGTCGGACGCGACGCGGGTGGTGTTCGATATTCAGAGGCAGGCGGGGATCGATCTGCCGACCGAAGGGGAGTTGTACCGGTTCGATGTGAACCATCCCGATACGAACGGGATGATCGATTACTTCGTCCGGCCGATGGAGGGGATGCGGACGCAGATGGGGCGCTCCGATTGGGAGGCGTTTCAGCAACTGCAGCCGATGGGGTTCCGGCGCAAACCGGCGGGAGTGGTGGTGGGCGCGCTGGGGGAAGGCGCGTTAAATTTGCGGTCGGATTGCGACGCGGCGGCACAGGTGGCTTCGGGTGATTTTAAGTTTACGGTGACCAGCCCGTACATGCTGTCGAGGAGTTTGCTGGATCGGCATTATCACGATTTCGAAGCGTTGACGATGGCGATTGCGGACGTGCTGGCAGCGCAGGTGGCAGCGCTGCCTTGCGCTTGCGTGCAGGTGGACGAGGCGAATATTCCGGGTAATGCTTCAGATGGCCCGCTGGCGGCGCGCGCGATCAACAAAGTACTGGACTCGGTAACGGGCGAAAAAGCCGTACACCTTTGCTTCGGGAATTATGGCGGACAGACGATTCAGAAAGGCGACTGGGAGCACCTGCTTGGTTTCCTGAATGAATTGCATGCGGACCATTTGGTGCTGGAGCTGGCGCACAGGCCGGCCGAAGATCTGGAGGCGCTGAAGGGCGTGACGGAGCGGATCAAGATCGGGATCGGCGTGGTGGATATCAAGACGAACCATGTGGAGACGCCGGAGGAGATTGCGCGCGCAATTGGGCGGGCGGAGAAGGTGCTGGGCGCGGGGAGAGTGGGCTGGGTGCATCCGGATTGCGGGTTCTGGATGCTGAAGCGGTCTGTGGCGGACCGCAAGATTGAAGCGTTGGTGAAGGGGCGGGACTTGTACCTGGGGTGATACGCACGGTGCTGGCGGCGCTGAAGATGAGGGTCGGCTGATGGGGTGGGAAGCGGTGTGCCGGGTGGAGTGTCCGGCGGGCTCGGGCGAGGCAAAGGCTCTGCTGGAGAGCACTGAAGTGTTAGTGCGCGGCGCATTCCGGTGGAAAATTTCTCTCAGCGATTTGGAATTGGTGGAGGTGCGAGGCGGGCGGCTGGTGCTCACTTCGGGTAAGTGCGTGTCTTCGTTCGAGCTTGGCGATGCGCTAGCGGCGAAATGGGCTGAGAAGATTCGCAATCCTCCTTCGCTGATGAAGAAGCTGGGGGTGAAGGCGGGGACTCGCGTGGCGGTGCGCGGGGCATGCGGCGAAGATTTTCTGAGACAGCTTCGCGAGGCGGGTGGCGTGATAGATGAGGGGAAGCCGGAGGTGCTGTTTGTGTTCGCGCGGAGTGAACAAGATTTGCTTGGGGGCTGGAATGGCGCGGATTCGGTGTGGGCGGTGTATCCGAAGGCGCGCCAGGAACTGACAGAGGGGCAGGTGATCGCTTCGGGCCGAGCCGCGGGGATGAAAGATACGAAGGTGGCGAGTGTTTCGGCTGAGTTGACGGCATTAAGATTTTCGCGCGGTCACAAAGGGTGATCGGCACCGTTCAGGCGGAACATGGTGCGGAGTTCGGCGCGCCAGTTTGAGCCCAGGCCGATGCGCTGTACTTCTATGGCGGGCGAGAAGAAGCTGAGCACGGTTTCGATTGTGGAGTGGAACTGGAGAGCCGGCGCAACCAGCAGGAGTTTCGGGGACTCGGCCGAGACGCTGAGTTGGGGGAAGTAGCCGGCTCTTGCGAAATCGCCGGAAGTGGCGTGTTGGGCCACGCGCATCCAGTAATCGAGGGCTTGCAGAGGCAAGTGAATATCGGCTGAGGCTTTCAGTTCAATCACGGCGAGTCGGCCGGCGTGGGTGATGGCGAGGAGGTCGGCGATACCGCGATCGCCACCGGTGAATGCGGGGACCTGGCCGTAGACCGGCGCGGGCAGAAGGGTGGGATCGATCTGAGGCAGGTTCACGCGCACCTGGGATTCGAGCCAGCGTTCGGGGTCCTGCGCATGGAGCAGACTGCCGGGTTGGTTACGCAGCGCCGAGAGTTCACGCGCGTGGGTGAGGAGTTCGCGGTTCGTGGCTTTGCCGGGGAGGCGGGCGAATTCGAGGCCATGGATGCGGACGCTGGCGGTGCCATCGGGCTGCGGGACTTGTTCGAAACCTGGGACGGCGGTGAGCTCCGAGGCGGCTTCGGAAACGCGCGTTGGGGCGCGATGGCAATTGGCGAGGACAGTATCGAGATTGCCCGCATCGCGGGGGTCGATACGGATGGCGAGATCGTCATCGTCATAGATGTGGAGGCGGCAGGACTGGTTGAGCAGGCCTAGGCGCAGGGCGGTTTGCTTTTCGCGGCCCGCGGGAAGAAGCAGCAGAAGTTCGGGGATGAGGAGTTTGGGTTCGCGGGTGCGGAGGTAAGCGAGCCAGATGAGGCCGAAGGTGAGGACGCCGGCGGGGTCGGTTTGCGCGGGCGGCGCGGCTATGGCGGCAAGGCCTTGGTTGCCGCGGCGGAGGAAGGCTCGCGGGAAGGCGGGCGAGAGGCTGTGTTCCAGGTTGGGTTCGGCGGTAACTTCAGCGACTGCCCAATCAGGATATTCGCGGGTGAGGAAGCGGCGAAAGCGTTCGCGGAATTCGAGTTTGCGGCCGCGTTTTCGCCATTCGGCTGTGCGTGGGCTGGCGAGATCGAGCAGGAGGAGTTTGCCTTCGCGCCCGCCAAAGAGTTGGACAGCGAGTTCGAGTTTGCCGCGTTCGGCGCGCGTGGCCCGTATGACGCGCCGGGACAGGCTGCGATGGCTCTCCCAGGCTTGCAGCAGCACGTGGGAAGACTTAGGTTCGAGCGAGTGGTTGGCGGGCGTGAGGGGAAGGATGGCTTCACCGGGTTCGAGGAGCGCGGGGAGTTTCGCGCCCGCGAGGAACTGCTCCAGTTGGAGGAGCAGCGGTGGTTCGAGCGGCGCGGCCATCATGCACGGATAGCCTAGCAGGCCGTGCTTGGTGATCCAATTGCTCCTTCGGGCGGGAAGGAGTACTTGTGTTTTCTATTTTGCCTTTGCTGTTTCTTGCCGCGGTGAGCTTGGACCCGGCAGCTATCAATGATGCTTCACGGACGCCTGTGCTGAGCGCGAAGAGCCACGGGGCCGCCTTGATTCGCGCGCAGATTCTGATGGACCGCGCGCATGTATCTTCTGGCGAGATTGACGGGGCATGGGGACATAATTTGAAGAACGCTGTGGCAGCCTATCGCGCGGCGCATGACCTGCCCGCAGGCCAGACGGTGGACGCGGATATGTGGGCGGCATTGAACCAGGACGCGGCACCGGCGCTGACGACTTATACGATTGCGGCGGCGGACGTGGCGGGGCCGTTCGAGAAGAATCCGGTGGAGATGAAGGAGAAGGCGAAGTTGAAGGCGATGAATTACGAATCGGCGCAGGAGGGCCTGGCTGAGAAATTTCATTGCTCGCCGGAACTGCTGGCGCAGTTGAATCCGGGGAAGACGTTCGAGACGGCGGGCACGGAAATCATGGTGCCAAATGTTGTGGTGGCGGCTCCGGGGAAGGCGGCCTCGGTGGTGGTGAACGGGACTGACCTTTCGGTGCAGGCGCTGGATGCGAATGGGAAAATGCTGGCGTTCTATCCGGCGACGGTAGGAAGCGAGCATGATCCGCTGCCGGTGGGCGAGTGGAAGGTGGTGGGCGTGAGCCGGAACCCGGTTTTCAATTACAACTCCGATCTGTTCTGGGATGCGAAGGGTGAGCATGCGGAAGCGAAGATCCCAGCAGGGCCGAGAAATCCGGTGGGCGTGGTGTGGATTGCGCTTTCGAAGGAGCACTATGGCATCCATGGAACGCCTACGCCGAAGACGATTGGGCAC
>JBBROT010000069.1:0-12529 GCA_038229155.1 Bryobacterales bacterium
CCGCCTGAATGGCTGCCCGGTATTGCTCAATCGCTTGAGCGTTGCGGCCCTGCGTCTGGTAGAGCGCACCGAGGTTGTAATGGGCCGCGAAATCGGCTGGATACTTTTCCAGGCGGCGAACCATCACGGCTTCCTGCAAGTCCATGCGGGAATCCGCTTGTGCCTTGGGAGCCACCACTTGTAGCCACACGTGACCCATCTCATCGCGGCTCCCGTCACCGGCCTTCACGCGCGCCGGTGGATGGTTTGGGTTCCGCACATTTGAGGCGCTGTTATCGTACGTGATGCGCATTGCGACCGAAGTGCCTTTAGGCAGATAGACCGGGTCGCGGTAAGTGTAAACAGCTTGCCAGTTGATGTCCCATCGAGCGATTCGGATCAGAGGCTTGCGAGTTCCATTCGGCAATGTGGCCCATGCATCCACTTGCCTGCCCAGATAATGCGCGTGCGGATAAATTTTGAGCAACTCCACTGCGGCGGGAAGCGTGAGATGGTCGGTGACGCTGAAGCTGGTAGAGCCGGGAGCGATATCGATAGAGCCGTCATGTTCCAGTTGCAGCAGTATGGGGAAGCGAGTTGGCGGCTTGTTCGTGAAGTAGAGCCCTACGGACGGCTGGATGATTTCGGTGCGGCCTGAAGGCTGCAGGTGCAGGTTGAGAACCAGGTCGGTGTCGGCGTCCAATCGCCAGGCCATGTCATCGGGCTCACTCTCTGTCACCGCGCCGGGCTTCCAAAACAGGAAGTGCGAATCGGGATCGAAGGTGTTGGGCGATTCCGTCGTGACGTCCATGCCGGGGAAACCGGGCTGCCCGTCCTGGCCTTCGCGATGACGCAGGGAACGGGCTCTGTCGACAACAATGTTGGCGTGATGAATCAGCTTGCGCTCGCCGGGGCGAAGTTCAATCGCTCGTACGAAGGTGGCGCGCGGCACGTGGACGGGAATCACAAAATTGCGGAAAACGTCGCCGCCTGAAGCGGGGAGAGTGTACGGGTGAGGAACCTTCACCACCAGGTCGGGCGGCCCTAATCGCCAGCCTTCACGAAACGCTGGTAGTGGAGTGCCCGTTGAAGCATCTCCTTCCGGCATCCCATTGCGTATCCACGCGGCGATGAGATCCAGTTGCGTTTGCGATAATCGCCGCTCGTCACGGAAGTTGCCGATGCCATGTTCCGGAGGCCACGGCGGCATGTAGCGGGAGTGCGTGACGGCATCGATCTGCGAGGCGTGGCGTCTTGCGTCCCGATAGGAAAGCAGCGGAAACGGACCCACCTCACCGGGCCGATGGCACGGCGCGCAATTTTCATGGAGTATCGGCGCGATATCGTGATGAAAATTGACCCACGCCAGATCGGCAAGGGCGCAGCCGATGGCGGGGCGCGAAGGATACGGAACAGCGCGGCCGCCTTCGAGAGCGTTCAAGATCAGATCGAGATCGTGCTCCGTGGCGCTGGGTCGTGCGTTGCCGGGGCTGACATAACGGTTGTCAATGCGACCGTGATAGACCAGCCGCGAATTTGAGAACGCAGCCGCTTCAGGCGTAGTTGTTGCGTGCGCTTCACGCGCGAGTTTGCCGCCAGGATCGGGGACGATGGGGAGCGTATAAGAGTAGCGGCGGCGATACTCTTCGCGTTGCGCGTCCGTGAGTTGTTCGGGAAGCACCAGACGAAATTCGGCTTGCGGATGAAGCTTCGCGAGACGCTCAATTTCGGGCGCGTAACGGCTGGAAAGCGGGCAATCGGTACGCAGAAAGATCAGCACCAGAATGTGCGCAATCACGGCGTGCCTTCGGTGACGATGATGACCTGATTGGCCGGTACCGCCGCGAGTTTGTCGATCTGTCCGCTGGGCCAGTGCACTTCCAGATCGGCCCGTACAGATTTCGCGAGCCCGAAGTGAAGGCGCGGGTCGCTTTGCGAAAAATAACTGCCGCCGCTGCGCACTTCATCCATTTGCCGGTGGCCGCCTTCAGGCGTACAGTAAACACGCGCTCCGATGCCGGAGCGGTTGCTCTTCGTGCCCACGGTCTTCACTTTGAGCCAATTGTTTTTGAGCAAGCTATCGCAGCGCAATAGCTGGGGAAAATCGTTCACGCAATTTACGGCGATGTCCAGGTTGCCATCGTTGTTGAAGTCACCGACGGCGCAGCCGCGGCCAGACACGGTCTCCAAAATTCCCGGCCCTGCATCGAGCGAGACATCGAGAAACTTGCCTTTTCCATCGTTGCGATAGAGCACCTTGCGTTCGCGGTACCCCGATTCCGTTCCGTTTTCAGCCACTTCCGGATAGACATGACCATTGCAGGTAAGAATGTCGGGCCAGCCATCGTTATCGAAATCGAAGAAGTTGGCACCCCATCCAAGGAAGCGAGTATTGCGGCCTAAGCCGGCCTGAAAGGTCATGTCCTCGAACACGCCATCGCCCATGTTGCGGTAGAGGGTAGAGGTGTCGCCGGCGAAGTTGGTCTTGAAGATGGCCAGTTTGCCGTCTCCGAAAATGTCTGCCGCTGAAACACCCATACCGGCCTGTGTCTTTCCGTCCGGCCCGAACGCGACGCCGGCCTCCACGCCCATGTCGGTAAATGTGCCGTCGTGATTATTTTTCCAGAGAGCGGAAGGGCTGGAATCGTCGGCCACATAAATATCGGGCCAGCCATCGTTATCGAAATCGCCCACCAGCACGCCCAGGCCGTAGGTGCCCTGCTTCTTCAAGATTCCCGCTTTGGCGGAAACATCGCGGAAGGTGCCGTCACCGTTGTTGTGAAAGAGAATGTCCTTGCCGCCGGGCAAACCGGGAGGCCCGCAGGCAACCAGAAGCCCTTTATACAAGCATGGTCCACTCTCCGGCAGCGGCGCGGTCTTGGGGTCGAAATCGATGTAGTTGGCAACGTACAGGTCAAGCTTGCCGTCGCGATCATAGTCCAGGAAAGCGCAGCCTGTGTTCCAGCGCTGCAGGCCCGTGGCGGTCCGCGTGGTAACTCCGGCCTCCGCCGCTACATCGGTGAATGTGCCGTTGCCGTTGTTCTTGTAGAGCGAACAATCGCCCCAGTAGGTGACGAAGATGTCCTCGTGACCATCGTTGTTGTAATCGCCAACGCAGACACCCTGACCCCAACCTGTGCGGGCCACACCGGCCTTCACCGTGATATCGGTAAAGGTCCCATCGCGATTGTTCTTGTAGAGACGGCTGACTGGTTTCGGACCTGTGAGCTGCTCAGTCTGAAACCGCGTGCCGTTCACAAAGAACAGGTCCAGCCAACCATCGTTGTCGTAATCGATAAAGGCGACACCGCAGCCGGTGGTCTCCAGCAGATACTTGTTGCTGCGTTCGGCACCGAAGATCGTCTTCGTTCGCAGGCCGGCTTCACGAGCCACGTTGACGAAGCGAACTCCCAGGCCCGTACTGGCAATGAGCTGATCGAAGCTGAAAACCGGCAGCGTGGCGCACAGCGATTTCAGCATCGTTCTTCGCGACGGCATGCTACCGGGGCTTCCGCAACTGCTGCGACCGTTCAAGCATTTGCTTCCCTTCAGGGATACGCTGCAATTGTATAAGGGTCTGGCCGAGGATGTAATGGGCGGAGTAGTTTTGCGGGTCCAGTTGAATGGCGCGCCGCAGCGTGCCCTCGGCGTTTACGAGTTCGCCCGTCTTCTGGTAAGCCTTGCCGAGCAGAATATAGGGCCCGCTGAAGTTCGGGTTCAGCCAGATGGAACGCTGGAGGGCGATGATGGCTTCGGGCCATTGTTCACGCCGCGTGAAGGCGTCGCCTAAGCGGTAATACGAAGCGCTGGAGTTGGGGTTGAGAGCAATCTCCAGTTCAAACTCCTTCCTGCCCGCGTCAATCTCGCCGCGGTAAAGAGCAATCTCGCCCAGCATGAAGTGAGCTTCGGGAATCTTGGAATCTAACGCAAGTGCCCGCAGCAATTCTTTCTCGGCGGGACCTTCCATCTCAAAATGCAGCAGCATCTGCCCGGCTATTAGGTGGCCAGCCGCTGAATCCTCTTTGACGCCGAAGAGCCTGGCGAAGATTGCGTTCGCCTTTTCCACTTGGCCGGTTTGCGTATAGGCCGTGCCAAGCATGTACAGCACTTCGGCGGAGTGAGCCGGGTAACCACTTGCCTTCTCAAGCCACGGAACGGCGTCAGCAAAAGCCCGTGTGAAATAGAAACTCTGACCCAGGAGCAGCGCCGACTCCTGAAACTCCGAGCTGCCAGAAGCTTCGCCCTGAACGGAAGAACGAAGCAGTTGCGCGGCTTGGCTGTATTCCCGCCGTTCGTAAGCGGCGACGCCCTTCAGGTGAGCGTCGCTCGCTACGGCTAACCACAACCAAATTGCCAGACCGGTCAAACTGTTTCGAAAAAGCCCCCGTTAGAAGCTTATCCGAAGCGCGAATTGCAGGCGGCGCATTTCGTAATTCGGAGCCAAGCCGGTGATGGTTCCCGAGTTACTGCCGGTCACATCGGAGTTTGGGTCTCCCAGGTTGGTGTGGTTGAAGACGTTGAAGAACTCCGTCCTGAACTCCACCGCCGAACGCTCGGTTACGGAGAAGCGCTTCGAAACACTGAAGTCCTGATTAATAAAGATAGGGCCTTGCAGTGTGTTGATTCCGTAGTTGCCGAAGGTGTTGTTCGCGGGCACAAGGAAGGCGCTGCCCAAGCCGGAATTCAGCCAGTGATCGCGGTTCTGATTTGTCGCATAGGGATCGCCGGTGCCTTTATCGGGCCGGTTGTTCGGACCCACATCGGGCCTGATCGCTCCGCTCGGCAGGTTGCCGATGGAAGGTGTAAACGGACGGCCGCTATAGAACGTGGTCACACCATTCAGGTTCCAGCCACCCACCGCATAATCCAACATGCGATTGATGCCGCTGCCATATTTGCGTCCGCGTCCAAAGGGCACTTCGAAGTTCTGAGCCGCCGTGATCTGGTGATGGGGGAAGAAATCTTTGTTCCCATAACCAAGCGCGCGGTTGTAAAGGATGGTGTAGGAATCGCCGCCATCGCCCTTCGCGTATTGGTAGGTGTAATTGCCGCTCAAGGTATAGCCGCCGGAGTAACGCCTCTCCACCTGCGCCTGCAGTGAGTTGTACTGATTGTTGCCGCAGTTGCAGTAATAATCGATGCCCTGTGTCCATCCGTACTTCGCAAAGTAGGGGCGGCGCACATTCTGATCGGAAACGCCCGGAATGAAGCTGGGTTGGTTCACGTCAAAATTGGGTCCGTCACCGAAGAATGTATGGCGGCCCTGATTGCCGACATAGCCGACCGAAGCCGTGAAGTCTTTCCCGATCTGCCGCTGCACCGTCAGGTTATAAGCCATCACGCGCGGCAATCGCACATCCGTGGGGCGGGCCTTGCCGTTAATTCCGTTCGGCAGCTTGAAGCGGCCCGTGGTGGGGTCGGGCTGCAGGAATGTGGGTGCGGGCGGACCTTGCGCAAGCGTGAAGACGCCTGTGAAGGAGTTGGCCGCATTCACTTGTTGATTGGCAAGCACGGGCACATTCTGCGTCACGTTATGGCCGAAGGTGGAACCGAACGTTCCCAGTTCATAGCTCCATCCGTAACCAGCGCGCACCACCGTCTTCGGATCGATTTGATAGCTGATGCCAAGGCGCGGTGCGAAATTCAAGTAGTTCATGTTTTGGATGCCGTGGTCTGAAACTTTACCAACTCCGAAGACAGCGATCTCGCCCGTATTCAGATCGAGCTGAGCGCCGTTGCCTTTCGCGTTCACCGTTTCCGGGAACAACATTTCCCAACGCAGGCCGTAGTTGACGGTCAACTTCGGTGTAATGCGGAATTGATCCTGACCGTAGAAGAACCAGCGCTTCTGGCGCTCGGCAGCGGTGGTGGTGGTACCGACATAACGATTGAAAGAGTTCACCTGGCCTAACTCAGCGCTGGCGAAACCGAGGCCCTGCTGAGTGCCCGCGCCGGCCGATGGCACAAAACCGGTATCGTTGCCGCGGAAGTGGAGTTCACCCGCGCGATGGCTATCGCTGGGCACGCGAAGGTTCAGAGCATAGCGAATATCCGCGCCGAACTTTAGTGTGTGATTGCCTTGGATCTTGGTGAGATTGGCGGTGAACTGATACTGCTGTTCTTTCTCGGTAAGCGGGCAGTTACAGTGGCCGTCACCATTGACGCCGCCCAGCTTATAACCAAGGCTGGTACCCGGGTCGCCTTCGAAGAAGAATCCGGGCAGGCCGGAGGTGAAAGTGTTGTCCAGGTTCAAACCGGGGATGCCAGCATCTTTCGCCGGCGTCGTGCCGAAATCGAGCGGCAGCACTTGCTGCGCGATGCGGAGATAGCCGAACCGCACGTCGAGGATGGTGGTGGGGTTGATGGTGCGCGTATAGCCGAGAGCGATCGATTGATCCAGCACATCGGAGATGCCGGCGAAGTTGACATTGTCCAGCGCCGCGCCGCCCGCGACGGTTCCGAAGATGCCCGGTGCCACCTGCGTGAAATTCGCGGAACTATAGCGGCCGAAGAATGACGATTTCTGGTTGATGAAGTAATCGATTCGCGTGTCCCACTGGTTGCTATCGAATGCGGATGATCCTGAACCCGCGTAGTTGTTGCGGAAGGGCGTACCCGCTTCACCGGGAGCATTCGGCAGCGGCAGCAAGCTTAGAATCTTCTGCGCGCGGGGATCGAGCCTCGATGTGGGGATCGCGTTTAGAACACCGTTGGTCTGGAAGGCGCGGCGTCCCAGGCCCGTGGCGGGATCGCCCGTCGTGGGATCGAAAATCATGTTCTGCTGCAACGGAACGAAATTGCCTTCCGTGGTCTGCACGGTGGTGGCACCGGAGATGGGCCTCAAGTACTCATTGAAGTTGCCATTGCGGGCCGCGGCGGAAAGCACGGACGTCTTGGCTGTGGAGCCCAGGCGTTGACGAAGGAGCTGCGCATCGCCGAAGTAAAACAACTTATCTTTGATAATCGCGCCGCCGATGGAACCACCGAACTGATTCCGGCGAACCGGGGGGACGCCGTTATTTTCGGCGGAATTGAAGGGGTTGCGAGCGTAATCGGAGAAGCCTGTTGAGTTGTTTCTTAAATATTCAAATGCGGAGCCGTGCACTTGGTTGCTGCCGCTCTTGGTGGAGGCGATGGCGATACCCGCGCCGGCGTAGCCGAATTCAGCATCATAATTCTGGCCGGCAACCTTCGATTCGATGATTGAATCCAGGTTCGGATTAATGGCAATAATGCCCAGAATCGGCGACTGATTTTCCGTGCCATCCAACTGGAAGCCGGTGCCGCTGAAATGCTGCCCGTTCACCATAATCTGAACGCTGCCTTGAGGGTTTTCGCTGGAGGCGTGCTGCCAACTGGAACGCACGGTGCCAGGCGTCAACAACTCATACGATTGAAAATTGCGATTTAAATTCGGCAGGTTGATCAGCTGCTGCGATGTAAATGTAGTGGCGACGTCGGCCCGATCGGTTTGCAACAGCGGACTGGCGGCGGATATCTCGACGCTTTCCGACGTGCTGCCTACTTCAAGAACGAAATCCAGACGGGCAGTCTGATCGACATTTACCACCACGTTGTTGGCGACAGACTTACGAAAGCCGGTGAGTTCCACCTCAACCTTATATGTGCCGGGAATGAGTTGGCCCTTCGTATAGTTGCCGGATTCATTACTGGTGACCTCATACCGGGTGTTCTTGTCCTGGTCGGTAATGGTGACTTTGGCATTGGCGGCATTGCCGCCGGAAGAATCGGTGACGGTGCCGATGATGGAACCGTAGACCTGTTGAGAATAGGAAAGGGAACTGGTTGACAGCAACAAAAGAGCAGCGGCTACAAGGCTGCCAAAGCGAAACCTCAGACATGTTTTCATCAATCTTCTCCTGGGAAGAGGCGACCTAAACTGAAAGTGTCCGTAGTCTATGCAACCACTCTCCGGGGCCACAAGTTTCCGGGGGTATGATACTGTTACAGTGCCTAAGGGGTTTTGTTTTCAGCGAAATGAAACCCTGTTACACGGTGTCACAAGGGGGGGGGCCGTGGATCGAATGGGGAAGGTGTCCGCTTCTGGCGAAGAGGAAAAGCTTGAAGAAGTAGATCGGCTTGCGTCCAGCCACCTGCTGGAGCATTCCAATTCCCTACGGGGCCTACTGCTTTTTTTGGCCGGGCGTAGTATCGAACAGCCCGGGGTTCCCATCAAGGAATACGAACTTGCCACGTCAGTGTTCCATCGGTCGGACAGTTTCGATCCGAGGCTGGATTCATCCGTACGTGTTCAAACAGGCCGGCTTCGCGCCAAGCTGTCGGAGTATTACGCGGAGCACCACGCAACTTCTTATATTGTGGAAATTCCAAAGGGGTCTTATTCTTTGGTTTTCAGGCGGCGTGAAGCTGAGCCGGTTGTGCATGCGACAGAAATTGCGCCCGTCCGTCCCGCTCCAGCAGTTTTTGAGGAAACGAAGCCAACGCGGAGTTGGTGGGAAAGCAGCAAGCCCTGGTTTGCGGCGTTTGCCATGATGGTGGTCGCCGCCTGCGCCGGTTTCGCGTTAGCCCGAAGCCGCACCGCCATCCCACCCGCGCCTATCAAGGAATTTTGGCAACGCTTCTTTGAAGCTGGCGAGCGTCCCCTGGTGGTTTTCAGCAATGCCGAATTTGTGGGCCGGCCCGAAACCGGCCTGCGCTACTTTCAGAAAGACCTGGATGCCAACAGCTTGGTGTTCGATCATTACACCGGCGTGGGCGAAGTGATGGGCATCCACGAACTGGACAATTTGTCCACTATGTTCCACTCGGAAATCCGCATTAAACGCGGGCGCCTTATTTCGTGGGACGACGCGCGCAACAGTGACATTGTCTTTATCGGCTCCCCGTCTGAAAACCTGTCACTTCGTCAGATTCCGGAAGCGCACGACTTTGTCTTTCGCGTACAGACCACCAGTCCGCACGAGGGCGATTTGGCGATTGTGAATATGCATCCTCTGGCGGGCGAACCCGGTCTGTACTTCGCTTCGACAGAACGTCCCATGACCGAAGACTACGCCGTGGTTCAGATGATCCCCGGCTTAACGGCCCAGCACCAGGTGCTGATTTTGGCGGGGATCACGACCCTGGGCACGCAGGCGGCGGTGGAGTTTGTTTGCCGCCCGAAACATCTGGAGGAATTGTTCACCAAGTTGACCGGATCGCCGAACGGCAAACTTTCCCCGCCCTTTGAAGCAGTGATCCGCACGCAGATCCGGGGCGGCGTGCCCTTACAGACCGAGTTGGTGACCGTTCACCGGCGTTAGCGCGGAGATGCTGAAAGAGAAGGCTGGTTCAAGGCACTTCCTAGCCGGGCTTCACCTTCCTGTTTCAGTTTCGCGGCTTGCGCGAAAAGCTTCGCGCTTTCCTCCCGCTCCCCCTTGGCACGCAGAATCTGAGCCAAGGTATTGAATGGTCCGGGCGTATTCGGATCCAGCCGTATCGCTTCCCGCAATTCGGGAATGGCGGCGTTCGCATCCCCGCTTTGCTTGAGCGCGATGCCCAGCATGTAATGAGCTTCCGCGTAGTCCGGCCGCACCTTGAGTGCCGCCTTCATTTCGGCGATGGCTTCAGGAAACTGCGCCAATTGCCAGAAGATGATTCCGAGGGTGTAATGCGCTTCCGCCAGTGTAGGCTCCAAGCGGATGGCCTGCTCGAATTCCTTGGCGGCGGCCTCCAGTTTGTCCTGCTGCTTGAGCGCGATTCCGAGATCGTAATGAGCGGATGGGGAAGCGGCGTCATGCGCCAGAGCTGCGCGAAACTCCTTTTCCGCCAGCACGAAATCGCCCTTTTTTAGATAGGCGTAACCCACGTTGACGCGCACGCGGGAGTTAGCCGCATCGTGCGCAAGAATTTTGCGGAACTCAGTCAAAGCCTGATCCGGCTTGCGAGTCTCCACCAGCATGAAGCCGTAATCGTTCCGCCACATGTCTTCAGCGGGCTTCAGTTCGACAGCTTTTCCGTAGGCCTGCACGGCCCCTGCAAAATCGCCGGACTTCTGGCGCGCGTGGCCCAGCGTATTCCAGGCCAGGCCCTCCGCGGGACCGAGTTCCACCGCCGCTTGCAATTCCAGTAAGGCTTGATCGTAAAGGTTCAGTTCGAGCAGCGCGGTGCCCAGGCGGAAGCGAAAATCGAAGTTCTTCGGATTGAGAACCGTCGCCTGTTGCAACTGGGCGAGAGCTTCCGTTCGTTTGGACTCGAGCCAGTACGCCACGCCCAGGTGATAGTGGGCGATTGCCAGGTCTGGTGCAAGCGATACGGCCCGTGTGAAATGTTCGATCGACGCAGCCGAATGACCCAGAACCGCAAAAAGGAACCCAATTTTGTCCAGCGATTCGGCCGGGACGGGCGTTTGCGATGAAGCTGTTTCAAGTAGCTTCAGCGCTCCGGCCGGGTTTCCGCCGCGGATAAGCTGTTCGGCGCGAGTCGCGAGATCGGCGGCAGTTTGGGCCTCCAATAGCGCAGCGCAAAACAAAAGGAAAAGCAGGCGCGTCATTACCAGGTGAACACCACTTTTTGGATTTGGTATGTTCCGAACCCATCGAACCGAACTCGAAGTTTGCTCTGAACAATGGTCGCGCCTGTCACCTTTACGTTGGGGCGATTCAAGCGCGTAGCAAGGTCCAGCGTGGTTCCACCTTCCGCCGCCAGTTCGAACACTGCGGAATGCGGAGCTTCCTGTTGATCGATCACCTTCGGCTGCCTGGTTCGCGATCCGGCGGAGGGCAGCATTTGCGGAAGCTCGATTTCAATGGCGGGGAGAGGCCACTCCGCCCGATAAGGTTGCGCAGTGGGTGACGTGGCTACAACCAGCACGGTAGTGGCCTTGCGATGTATTTGAACGGAGTAAAGATCCGGCCCGACCGGAACGTTCCGCAACTCGGCTTCATCCCAGGTGGCGGGGAGTTGGGGATGGATGGAGAGACGGTGAGTGAGGGCGTCCGCCTCAATGCCGAAGAGGCCGCGCAAGGCCGGCGTCAGCACCATGGCGGATGACCAGAGTTGATGAGAGCTGCTTCGTCCGAAAGGCTGGAAGTAATCGCCAGAGAGGAGTTCGGTGACGGCGCCGGGGTCTTGCGTGAAGGTCTGTTGGGCGTTCTGCATCAGGTGCGCGTACGCGGCAAGCGGACGGCCAGCGCGGTATTCCGCAAGCGCGGTCCAGCCCGTGTATAAAGGCCATACGGAACCTTGGTGGTAACTGATGGGATCGTAAATGCTTTCGCTCCGGCTCACATCGCGAATGCCCCAATCGGTTGAAAACTCCGGCGAAGCCCAGCGGTTTAGCATGCCGTTCGCATGGGGAAGCGAAAGCGTGCCGGCCCACCACGCGAGTGCCGGGAACACGGTGGCTGTGCGGTCCAGCGAACCATCCGGATTGCGGCTGAAAGCGTAGAAGTTGGCCTTGCGATCAAAATAATCCGTGTCCAGTTTGGTGCGGATCAGAGCGGCTTGCGCGGCGGCGCGCTTCGCCAGCGCATCGTCGCGCATCAATGTGGCAAGCTTCGACATGGCATCGCACGATTGCTGGTCCAAAGCGGCAAGATAGATTTCCTGATGCGGCATTTTCGGCGGCCAGGATTCCACCCATCCGGTGCCTTCGGTGTTTTCGTAGATGCCATCGCCATCGGAATCGTGGGCCCTGGTGAACGCATAGGTTTTTTGAATTTGAGGCCAATGCCGCGTGAGGAAAGCCAGATCGCCAGACGTTTTCACGTAATCGTAAGCGGTCATGATCAGCAGTGGTGTCGAATCCGCGCTGGCGTAGAAATAGGGCGTGGCTTTCCAATCCACCAGGTCGGCGGTCTGCGAAAACTCGTGCATGATTTTGCCGTCTTCGCGCTGGCGGTTCAACAGAAACTCAACCGCGCTGCGTGAGAGCGCGTAATCGCCATAGCTGTTGGTGGCGTAGAGAGTGAAGAGTGTGTCCCGCCCAAAGAACCAGCCGAAGCCGGGGCGGGCGGAGTCAGCCGAAGAGTAATAGCCCGCGATCAGGCCGGATTCATCGTGAAACCGCACGCGGGCCTGATCGATGGCTAGTTCCGCCCAACGCATGGCAAGATCGAATTGCTTGTCCGGGGTGGAGACGGTCAGCCGCCGGTCGAAGTAATGCGAATAGTAGCCGGCGGTCTCCGCGTAGCGCAGCGGCCAATCTTTCGTGAGCGCGCGTAGTTCGCTTTCGGTTGTGGCGAAGAGAAGCGGGAAGAAATCATGGCTCTGCGTCTTGGGATCGAAATGCAATTTGAATTCGGTCTGGTACGTTTTCGGCCGCTCCTGATAAGGCGCTTCTCTGCCGGGCTTCGCGCCAGGCAACGCCACATAACCGGTGACCCGATCGCTATCGGTGTGCAGTATGTAGTAGCCGGTCTCGCCAGTGGTCACCCACTCCGCATTGGGCCGGTTGAAGTTCGGCGCGGGCCACATCCGTAGCATGTCAGGCGTGAAGCTAAGAGTGAGATCGAGCGGGCGAACGGAAGAGATTTCAAAGAAAACGATGGGGCCGGAATTCGCATGAGCGAACATATGCTGCTTCACG
>JBBROT010000070.1:0-12328 GCA_038229155.1 Bryobacterales bacterium
CCGGGTCGCTACCGTTCCTGCCCTACGAATGCGTGACCGTTCTCGAAAACATGCTGGAGCATTACGGCAACCGTTGCTTCGGCCGCTACGGATTTGTGGATGCCTTCCATCCCAATGCCGCCTGGTACGATCCCGACGTGGTCGGAATCGATCAGGGCATCACGGTGCTGATGGCGGAAAACGCGCGTACTGGCCAGATCTGGGAGACGCTTGCAGCCAATCCGCACGTAGCCCGCTCATTTGCCCTGGTGGGCATGTAGCGATTCCTGGTACCACTCATACGTGCTTTGCAGCCCTTCGCGCAGACCGATTCGCGGCTGCCACCCCAGGGCACTCAGGCGCGTCACATCCAGCAGCTTGCGCGGGGTGCCATCGGGCTTTGAGGTGTCTTTCACAATCGCCCCCTCGAAGCCCACCACCTCCGCCACCATGCGAGCCAGATCGAAAATACTAATCTCCTCGCCGGTCCCTACGTTCACAATCTCGGGGGCCGAATAGTCATTCATCAGGAACACCGCCGCGCTGGCCAGATCGTCCACATGCATGAACTCGCGCAGCGGGCTGCCCGTCCCCCAGATCACCGCCTCGGGCGATGAGGTTATCTTCGCCTCATGAAACTTCGCGATCAAAGCCGGCAGCACATGCGAATCGAGTAAGTGGAAGTTATCGCCGGGTCCATACAGATTAGTAGGCATCAGGCTGATGACATCGAACCCGTATTGCGCGCGGTACGCCTCGCCCATCTTCAGGCCCGCAATTTTGGCGATTGCGTACGGTTCATTGGTCGGCTCCAGCGTGCCGGTCAGCAGACAATCCTCCCGCATCGGCTGTTCGGCGCGCTTCGGATAAATGCAACTCGACCCCAGAAAGAGCAGCTTCTTTGCGCCGTTGCGATACGCCGCATCGATGGTCAAAGTCTGAATCAGCAGATTCTCGCGAATGAAATCCGCCCGGCGGGTGTTGTTCGCCATGATGCCGCCCACCTGCGCCGCCGCGAGGAACACATACTCGGGGCGCTCCGCCGCGAAGAACCGGTCGACGGCATCCTGCCGCGTCAGATCCAGTTCCGCGTGCGTGCGGGTCAATAGATTGGTATAACCGTCCGCGCGCAACCGCCGCGCAATGGCCGACCCCGCAAGGCCGCGGTGCCCGGCCACATAAATCCGGCTTTCTTTCTGCATGCCGTTATCCGTGCTGCGAACCGCTGCGGCCCCGTAAGGAAACAGTGTGGCCCGCGTTGATCAGCGTGGCTTCCTGGTCGGCCAGATCCAGATCGCTATCCACCATCATGTGGACCAGCTCCTTGAAGCCCACGCGCGGCGAGAAGCCGAACGCATTTTGCGCCTTAGTGGGATCGCCCATCAGATAATCCACTTCCGTCGGTCTCATGTACCGCGGATCGATCTCCACATACTGCTGCCATTCCAGACCCGCGTGACCGAAGGCTTCGTCCAGAAACTCGCGCACGGAATACGCCTGGCCTGTCGCAATCACGTAATCGTCAGGCGCCGGCTGTTGCAGCATCTGCCACATGGCTTGCACATAGTCGCCCGCGAAACCCCAATCCCGCTTCGAATCCAGGTTGCCCAGGAACAGCTTCTTCTGCAGGCCCATCTTGATGCGTCCCACCGCGCGCGAAATCTTGCGTGTGACAAAGGTTTCGCCACGGCGCGGAGACTCGTGGTTGAAGAGTATGCCGTTGGCTACGAACATGTTGTAGGCTTCGCGATAATTCACGCAATACCAATGCGCCGCCACCTTACTTACGGCATAAGGGCTGCGCGGATAGAAAGCAGTGGCTTCGCTCTGCGGTGGTTTCGCGGCACCGAACATCTCTGAAGAACCGGCTTGATAAATCTTGACCGGCTTCGATGTTACAGAGGTGTAATCCCGAATCGCTTCCAGCAGCCGTAAGGTTCCGGTGGCCACCACATCGGCGGAGTATTCAGCCTGCTCGAAGGAGACCGCCACATGCGATTGCGCGCCCAGGTTATACACTTCATCGGGCTCCACCTTATGCATAATGCGCCGGAGTGAACTCCCGTCAGTCAGATCCCCGTAATGCAGGAAGAGCCTTGCTTCGGGGTCATGCCGGTCATGATAGAGATTCTGAATTCTGTCTGTATTGAAAGTACTGGCGCGTCTTACAATGCCATGAACTTCGTAATTCTTTTCTAACAGGAATTCGGAAAGATAAGAGCCGTCCTGGCCAGTTATTCCAGATATAAGAGCTTTAGTCATTGAGAAGATTTTAGATCTTTCAATGTAGCATCCGGCTTACTTTTTGAAAAGACTCTCGAAAGCACTACGCGCGTCGCTGGCGGTCCGCGGTGCCGCGGAATTCAAATCTTGAACCGGTATTTTCGGAACCTGGTTCACCGCGTCCCGGGCCACGGTGACGCGCGGCGTGAACAACGGGCACTGGTTCTGCTGATCTTTCAGCGGAATACGCGCCGGAATTGGCTTGGTGCACTGGAAGCGAGTGGAGGGCTCAAAATGCGAACACTGCTTGCAACAGTGAAGTGCAACGCTGCACTTGGGGCATACGGCGTTCATGTCCATGCTGGCCGCAATTTGCGTGGAACAACTGAAGCAACGCGTGGCGGTTACGGCTTGCACCAGCCGCGGCAGGCGCGGACCGGTGATATCTAAAGGCGGACGCGGACCGCTAGGTTTATGATCGCCATTGCGAAACCCCTTCTGCCCGTTTCGATCCGATTCCTGATAACCACGCTGGGAATATTTGCGATCGCCGTCCATATGAAAGAATGGTGCTCCTTAAAGTGCGTGCTTGGCTCACGTTCTATGAAGTTCGCTGAGGAAAATTACAAACCTTCGAAGGAAAGACGGAATTTTCTTAACACCAGGCGGCGCCAGTCACATCCCGGAAAAGCGCAGCTTGCGGGAAAACCTCAGGCAGCAAATACAGGTGTACCACGGATTGTTTCCGGCTGCCATGGTTCTACACCGCAAGTATGATTAAAATTGCGAGTAAAGTTAGACCTTCCCCCATTTCAACAGGCTGGTGCAGGGCCTAGTGCGTGGATCGTCGAAATGATTCGGGCTAATTCTTAGGGCATACCCCAGGCGACCGGTATACTGCGGCGTCAGATCGCGTGAAAATACGGTGACGGAACCGTTCTGCTCCAGGGCGGGCAACTGCACCACCGCGGTCTCTTCCAACCCTCCGGCGGTCCCCACGCGGCCCATCACCACTTCCACGCGCACGTCTTCCGGCTTCAACCCGGCCATCTCCACGGCAGCGCGAATCTGTATCGCGCGCCCGCTGGTGACGGGTTCGAGAGGTGCCTGGCTCGACTCTACAAACTTCACCTGATACCATACCGAGCGCACGCGCGCGCTCCACGCCGCATGGTCGCGCGCCTTCTGGAATGAGCCCGCCCGGTACCCTACATAACTTTGGTGAGCCGGTTGATACAGCGATTCGTCATACTCCGCCACCATGCGCCGCGCGTCAAAATGCGGCGCAATATTCATGATGGAAAGTTTCATCCGGCGTACCCACTCCGGCGAAGAAGTAGTCTCGCGCCGCTCGTAAAAAGCGGGCACTATCTCCTTCTCCAAAAGGTAGTAGATGGAACTGGCGTGCAGGCCGTCCTGATCGTCCTCATACTCCTCGCGGTCTCCGATCGCCCAGCCGCCCGAGGTTTCATACGCCTCGTCATACCAGCCATCCAGAATGCTCAGGCTCAGCACTCCGTTCATGGATGCTTTCATGCCGCTGGTGCCGCACGCTTCCTCTCCGCGCCGCGGCGTGTTCAGCCAAAGGTCGACGCCTTGCACCAGTTCGCGGCCCACCTTCATGTCATAGTCTTCAACGAAGACCACATGTTTCCAAAGTTCCAGGTCGCGCGAGAGCTGCACAATTTCACGAATGAATGTTTTACCTGGCTGATCTTTCGGGTGCGCCTTACCGGCGATCACGATCTGCACAGGGCGATCCTTGTTCAATAGGATGCGCTTCAATCGTTCTGGATCGCGGAACAGCAGCGTCGCACGCTTGTAAGTGGCGAACCGGCGCGCGAAGCCGATGGTCAGCGCATTCGGATCGAGCACCTCGCCTGAATAACGCAGTTCCGCCGCCGACGCCTTGCGGCGGTATGCCGATGCGGTCTGCCGGTCGCGAATGAAGCCGATCAGACGGCGTTTCCGTCTACGGTGCGCCTCTTGCAACTCCTCATCCGGAATCTCCTTCACAAGCTGCCATCCTGAGAAGTCGCCCGAGAAATCGCGCCACTCGGGTTCCAGGTATTGGTCGAAGAGGTCGGCATAATCGCTGTTAATCCAGCTTGGCAAATGCACGCCGTTGGTGACGGAGGTGATAGGGATTTCGTTCACCGGAATTTCCGGCCACAGCTCATGCCACATCTCGCGCGACACTTCGCCGTGCAGCTTGCTGACGG
The DNA here is from genome assembly GCA_038229155.1 of Bryobacterales bacterium. Lineage (GTDB taxonomy): Bacteria > Acidobacteriota > Terriglobia > Bryobacterales > Bryobacteraceae > JALYXI01. The sequence continues at coordinate 4,425 of JBBROT010000070.1, forward strand.
CATTGCGGTAGTTCGAAGTCTTGAGCGCAAGTATCGCCATGGAGAAGCGCTCGCCGCGATCTTCCGGGTTGCGGCGGCCCAGTTCCATGAACTTGTCGAAATCGATATTCGCTTCGCGGCAGAAGCTCTGGAAGAAGTGATACATCATGCCGGGGTCGAACAGATCGATACCGGCGGGCACGGGCGTGTGAGTGGTGAACACGCTGTTGGTGCGCGTGGCTTCGAGCGCTTCTTCGAAACTCAACCCATGCTTTTCAATGAAGACGCGAATGCGCTCGAGGGCCAGAAACGCGGAGTGGCCTTCATTCATGTGATAGACGGTGGGCTCAAGACCCATGGCTTCCAGCGCGCGCAGACCGCCGATGCCGAGCACAATTTCCTGACGGATACGCGTCTCCGTATCGCCGCCGTAAAGCTGATCGGTGATGGCACGGTCTTCGGGGCGCGCGTTTTCGGGCAAGTTGGTATCGAGCGCGAACAGCTTGATGCCGCCGATCGAAATCTGCCATACCTTGATGATCACGGGGCCGGTGGGCAGCATCACCTGCACCTTGATTTCTTCGCCAGCGGCATTGTGGACGGGCGCGACGGGGAGCGTGTAGAAATCGTTTTCGGGATAGCGTTCCTGCTGCCAGCCATCGGCATTCAAGTACTGCCGAAAGTAGCCATGCTGATACAGCAGCCCGACTCCGATCAACGGCAGCTTCAAATCGCTCGACGACTTCATGTGATCGCCAGAGAGCACGCCCAAGCCGCCCGAGTAAATGGGCAGGCATTCGGTCAGCCCGTACTCAGCGGAGAAGTAGGCAACCAGCTTGCCATCGGGATTCGGCGCGGCTTCGGACGCCGCGTGCGCATCGAACCGCTCGCACGCCAACTTATAGAGAGAACGGTACCGTGGGTCGGCCGCGGCGCGTTCGAGCGTGGCTTGCGAAACGCGGCCCAACATGGCCACGGGGTTATAGCCAGACTCCTTCCACAGTTCCGTATCCAGCCGGCGGAAGAGCGCGCGAATAACAGGCTCCCAACTCCAGACAATGTTATAGGCTAGTTCAGACATGCGGGCCAGAGCTGGCGGCACGGAAGGGCGGACAAGAAATTCGCGGATGGGCTGAATGGTGAACGGCATTGAGAAATGAAGACCAATTTTAGCGCGTGGCGCATGCAGCGCGCGCGGGGCCCACGATGAAGATTCCGCACCTGCGCTGGATACTGGCCGCGATGCTATTCCTGGCGACCGCGGTGAACTATCTGGACCGCGGAGCGCTGGCTGTTGTGAGCCGCAACATCCGCACCGAGTTCGGCTTGAATGAGCAGGATTATTCCTACAGCCTGGTCGCGTTCTTTCTGGCCTACGCCATCATGTATGCGGGCTCTGGCTACATCGTGGACAGGCTGGGCACTAAGAAGGGCTTCGCCTTTTTCATCGGCTTCTGGTCCATTGCGGCGATGCTGCATGCGGCGGTGCGAGGGACGTGGAGTTTGGCGGCCGCGCGCTTCCTATTGGGTCTGGGCGAGCCGGGAAACTGGCCCGCCGCAACGAAGGCCGTGAACGAATGGTTCCCGGCACGCCAGCGCGCGCTCGGCGTGGGCATCTTCAACGCTGGGTCTTCAGTGGGCGCGATGCTCTCAGGCATTGTCATCGCGTGGCTCACCATTAATTACGGGTGGCGGTTCGCGTTCTTCTGCACTGGCGCGGTGGGTCTGCTATGGCTGGCAGTGTGGCTGATCCTCTATAACCCGCCGCACAAGAACCGCTGGCTGAGTGAGCGGGAGTATGCGGGCTTCCGCGATGAGATCGCGCCTCCGCAAGAGACCAGGCCCGCGGGCGAACGCGTTCGCTGGCAACACGTGATTGCGCAGCGCGGCTGCTGGACGCTGATTCTGGCGCGCTTCTTTACAGACCCCGTGATCTATTTCGTGATCTTCTGGCTGCCCGAATATCTGCAGAAGGAACGCGGCTTCAATCTGGCTTCCGTGGGTAAGTACTCATGGGTGCCGTATGCGTTCGGAGGCGTGGGCTACGTGCTGGGAGGCTGGCTCTCCGGCCTGCTGATCAGGCGCGGCTGGCCGATTCCGCGGGCGCGCAAGACGCTGATGCTGGTGGGCGCGGCGTTCATGCCGGTCGCGATCTTTGCGCCTTACTTCCCCGAAGCCTGGATGGCCATCGGGGCGACGTGTTCGATCACGTTCGGCCACGCGTTGTGGACCAGTAATCTGCAGACGATTCCGACGGACCTGTTCCGCGGTACGGAGTTGGGGACCGCGGCTGGCTTCTCCGGCATGGGCGGCGCGATCGGCGGCATGCTGGCGAACCTGGGGACCGGCTATGTGGTGCGGCACTTTTCTTATTCGCCGGTGTTCCTGATGGCAGGCTTGATGCACCCACTCTCCATCGCTCTTGTCTACTGGCTCCTGCCGGACAAGCGGTTCCCACCTGAAGTAATCCGAACGGCATAATTGGCCAGAGAAGTGCTTTATGTGATGCCAGGAGGAGCCTGAGATGCTCTGGACGATTTTCGTTATTCTTTTGGTGTTATGGCTTGTTGGCCTGGTGAGTGGAGCGGCGCTCGGCGCCTATGTCCATCTGTTGCTGGTGCTGGCGGTAGTCGTGTTGGTAATCCAGTTGATTACCGGCCGTCGCGCTGTCTAGTATCGCTGCTTAGTATTTGGGGACCGAAGGATCCACCTTGTCGCTCCAGGCAAGGATGCCCCCGGTCAAGTTACTGACGTTCGAGAAGCCGCTCTTGCGGAGATACTCGACCGCTTTGCTGGACCGTCCGCCGCTCTTACAGTGGACGATTATTTCAGCGGACCGGTCGAGTTCTCCTGAGCGTTTTTCAAGGTCGCCAAGCGGGATGAGTATCGACCCCGGGATGCGGCCTATCTGTACTTCATGAGGCTCACGCACATCGAGCAGCGTGAACTTATCCTTCCTGTCTAACTTCCGTTTCAATTCCAAAACATCTGTTTCGACAGTGGGAACTGGTGTAGGTTCGTGCACGTTCACTCCGCAAAATTCCTGGTAGTCGATGAGCTTGGTAATGGTGGGATGATCGCCGCATACCGGGCACTCTGGATTGCGGCGCAGTTTCAGTTCGCGGAAGCGCATGGCTAGAGCGTCGTAGAGAAGCAATCGGCCTACTAAGGGCTCGCCTGTCTTGAGGATCAGCTTGACGGCTTCGGTAGCCTGGATGAGACCGATCACTCCCGGCAGGATTCCGAGCACACCGCCTTCAGCGCAACTTGGCACTAAGCCGGGGGGCGGCGGTTCGGCGTACAGGCAGCGATAGCACGGGCCGCCTTCGTACGCGAAGACGGTGGCTTGACCTTCAAACCGGAAGATGGATCCATAGACGTTCGGTTTGCCGAGCAGCACGCAGGCATCGTTGACCAAATAGCGCGTGGGGAAGTTATCGGTGCCATCCACAACCAGGTCATAGTTCGCGATGATCTGAAGCGCGTTCTCACTTGTAAGCGCCACTTCATGACGATCGATCTTGACGTTGGGATTGATCTCGCGCATGGTGTCCATGGCGGAATCGATCTTGGGGCGGCCCACATCGCTGGTGCCGTGGATAACTTGGCGGTGCAGGTTGGTGTGATCGACCAAGTCGAAATCCACGAGGCCGATGCGGCCCACACCGGCGGCCGCCAGATACATAGCTAGCGGCGCGCCCAAGCCTCCGGTACCGACCAGCAACACGCTCGCGGCTTTCAACTTGAGCTGCCCTTCCATGCCGACCTCCGGCATGATCAGGTGGCGGCTATAGCGAAGGACTTCTTCTTGTGTGAGTTCAGGCAATTCTTTCTGCTCCGCCGGCGATGCTGGGGACGATGGACAGCACATCGGCCGCGGCCACAGGGGTCTTGTCTTTGTCGAGGTAGCGGATGTCTTCGTCGTTCAGATAGACATTCACGAAGCTGCGCAGCTTGCCTTCATCGGTATAGATTTGCTTGCGCAAATCGGGATGCGTGCCGGTGAGGGAGGCGAGCACTTCGCCTACGGTTGTGCCATCGGCTTCGACGGAATCTTTCTTTTCGACATATTGACGCAAGGGCGTCGGGATCAGGACTTTGGCCATATCAATTCCTCTTTCTCTGCTTTGGTCTGGTCCGCATCGGGAAGCCAGCAATTGGCGTGATCGAACCGTCCAGCTTGCACGGAGATCACGACGAATGAATACCACGGACAGGAGTTCTTTAAGTCTGTTTCAGAAAAGTAAGCGTCGCAATCGGGATGCGAATGATAGATCCCGATGAGTTCGAGTTTGCGGCGGCGGGCTTCGCGATCGGCTTCCAGCAAATCTTCGGGGCGGATCTCATAACGCGCCGCCTGAGGGCCCGCCGAGGCATTTTCAAGCGCGATGGCAACGGTGACGGCTTTGCCCGTTTCATCCACCGAACCGAGCATCACGCCACAGCATTCGTTGGGGTACGTGGCTTCGGCGTGGGCCACCATGCGTTCCCAGGGCTCCACACAAATTTCAATCATCCCAAAATTTCTCACTTAGATACTTGTCAGCGCTATCGCACAGTATGGTGACAATCACGGCCGGCTTGCCTTCGGCATGAAGCCTCTTGCCGAGGCGCACGGCAGCCGATACATTCGCGCCGGCGGAGATGCCCACCAGCACTCCTTCTTCACGCGCCAACTGTTTGGTCATGCGATACGCATCCTCTGTTTCGAGCCACAGGTTCTCTGATGCGAGAGCGGCGTCATAGATTCCGGGAACAATGGACGTGGGCATGTGCTTCAGGCCTTCGAGGCCATGAAAGCCGGTGGAAGGCTGGGCGGAGATGCACTGGACAGCGGGCGCATCCTGACGCAAACGGCGCGTGACGCCCATGAAGGTGCCGCTGGTACCGAGCGAGGCGATGAAGTGCGTCAAGCGGCCGCCGGTTTGTTTGAGGATTTCCGGCGCTGTGGTTTCGAAGTGAGCCTGCCAGTTGGCGGGGTTGTTGTACTGATCGGGATAGAAATAGGGTTCGGGATCGGCTGTGACAATTTCGCGCACTTTGCGGATGGCACCATCCGAACCCTGCGCGGGATCTGTGTAGACGATCTCCGCGCCATAGGCTTGCAGGATTCGTTTACGTTCCATGGAGGCGTTCGAAGGCAGGCAGAGCTTGACGCGGTAACCGGTGGCGGCACCGATCATGGCATAGGCGATGCCGGTGTTGCCGCTGGTGGCATCGATGATGGTCTTCGATTTATCGAGCTTGCCGCTCTGTTCGCCATCGCGAATCATGTTGAGCGCGGGGCGGTCTTTGACGCTGCCGCCGGGATTGAAGTACTCGGCCTTGCCGTAGATTTCGATGCCGGGCAGTTCGCGCGTAACGGTCGCTAGTCTTAGAAGCGGTGTATTGCCGATTTGAGCTAAAAGTTTGGTCTCCTCCGGCGCCGGCACTGTCTTCCATCTTACAAGAGCATCACGATTGCAAGGGGAAATGATCACATGGCTTCGATACCGCTGCGCGCTCTGGGAAAGACCAATGTTCAGGTTTCCGCGTTGGGGATGGGCGGGCACCATCTGGGCGATGCGAAAGATGAAAAGGCCGCCGCCCAACTGGTGCACGATGCCGTGGATGGAGGCATCACCTTCTTCGACAACTGCTGGGAGTACCACCTGGGCAAGAGCGAAGAATGGATGGGCAAGGGGCTGAAAGGCCTGCGCGACAAAGTCTTCCTGATGACCAAGGTTTGCACTCATGGGCGCGATAGCGCGCTGGCGATGCGGATGCTGGAGGAAAGCCTGCGCCGGTTGCAGACCGACCATCTGGATTTGTGGCAGATTCATGGCGTGACGTTCGATAACGACCCGGAACTGTTCGCGAGAAAGAACGGCGCGGCGGAAGCACTGACCCTGGCGAAGAAGCAGGGCAAGGTGCGGTTCGTGGGCTTCACCGGGCACAAAGATCCGGCGATCCACATGAAGATGATGGAGACGAACTTTCCGTTCGACGCGGTGCAGATGCCGTTGTTCGCTTTCGATGGGACTTTCCGTAGCTTTGAGAATAAGGTGCTGCCTGAGTTGCAGCGTCGGGGGTTTGCGGCGCTGGGGATGTAGCCGTTTGGGGGGCATGGCGTTCCGGTGATGAAAGGCGTGACGACTCCCGAAGAGACGCTTCGTTACGCGATGAGCCTGCCCGTTGCGACGACGATCACGGGAATGGAAAAGCCGGAAGTGCTGAAGCAGAATCTGGCCATCGCGCAGAACTTTCAGCCGATGAGCGAAGCCGAAATGCGCGGGTTGCGGGAGCGTTGCGCGCAGTATGGCGATGGACGATTCGAGCTGTATAAGACGTCGATCAAATATGACAACCCGGAGGCGCGCATGGCGCATGGCTTCCCGGTGGATATGCAATCGACAGAGATGCGGGAGATGCTGAAGGCGACCAAGAACGACGGGAAGCCTTTTCAGGAATAGCTTATGGGACACACGCGCAGACATTTCGTGCAGGGATTGGGTGTAGCGGGAGCGGGGATGCTTATGGATACGGCTTCGGCGCAGGCAGCGATTCCGAAACGGCCTCTGGGGAAAACGGGGCTGCAAGTTTCGGCATTGGGAGTGGGTGGATATCACATCGGCACGACGGAGACGGACGAAGAGGCGAACCGGATTGTGGCTGAGGCTATCGATGCGGGGATCAACTTCTTCGACAATGCCTGGGAGTATCACGACGGCAAGAGCGAAACGCGCATGGGCAATGCGCTGAAGGGCAAGCGCGATCAGGTGGTGCTGATGACCAAGGTGTGCACGCATGGGCGCAAGAAGGATGTCGCGATGCGTATGCTGGAGGAGAGCCTGAAGCGCTTGCAGACCGACCATCTGGACATCTGGCAGGTGCATGAAGTGGTGTATGACAACGACCCCGATCTGATCTTCGCGAAGGACGGCGCGATCGAGGCGCTGACTCAGGCGAAGCAGCAAGGCAAAGTGCGGTTCGTTGGCTTCACGGGGCATAAAGATCCCGCGATTCATTTGAAGATGCTGAGCCACAACTATCCGTTCGACACGGTGCAGATGCCGCTGAACTGCTTCGATGCGAGCTATCGCAGCTTTGAGACGCAAGTGCTGCCGGAGTTGAACAAGCGAGGCATTTCCGCTTTGGGGATGAAGAGCATGAGCGGGAGCGGCGAGGGCGTGCGCAACGGCGCGGTGACGGCGGTGGAGGCGCTGCGGTATGCGATGAGCCTGCCGGTCGCAGTGACGATTAGCGGCATGGAAAGCCTGGATGTGCTGCATCAGAATTTGGAAGTGGCGCGTGGGTTTCAGGCGATGAACGCGGCGGAACTGACGGCGCTGCGCGATCGCGTGCGGATGTATGCGTCCGATGGGCGGTTCGAGTTGTTCAAATCGACCAAGAAATATGACGGGGCGCTGGGCCGGGAACTGCATGGCTTCCCGACGCCGGAGCAATTGCCCGCGTAAACTGAAAGGCGCTTTGAAGCGGCTATTGATTCGGCCCGGCGCGATTGGTGATTTCATCGTTTCACTCCCTGCGCTCGAATGGCTGCGGACGGATGCGACGGAAGTGTGGTGCGCTTCCGTGAACATGCCGCTGGCGCGGTTTGCGGACCGCGCGATATCGATTGCCGGTTCCGGGATCGACCGGCTTCTATTAACCGATGCGCGCGAAGTGGTGGAGCGGCTTCGCGGCTTCGATGAAATTCATTCCTGGTACGGAACGAACCAGCCGGAGTTTCGCGAAGCAGTGCAGTTATTGGAACTGCCGTTTTGTTTTTACGACGCGCTGCCTACCGATGCGCGTATGCATGCCGCTGACTATTACCTAACACAAGTAAATGCGCCTACGGGTGCTTCGCCGCGTATCTTGTTGCAACCGCTGGTGAAAGAAACTTTCGCTGTGTTGCACCCGTTTTCGGGGAGCGCCAAAAA
>JBBROT010000071.1:0-12076 GCA_038229155.1 Bryobacterales bacterium
AATACAACCTGAGCGTTCAGCGGCAGCTTGCACATGATCTGGTGCTGGAGGCCAGCTACGTCGGCTCCTCTTCCCACAAGTTGACGGCTCTGGTGGATAGCAATCCGTTCGTCGTCGGCTCCGGCAAGCGCCTCTTCGCTTTCCAGCAAGGTGCCAGCGGTGCCAACTACAGCTACCTGGACACATTCGCGAATCTCGGTAAGGCCCACTACAACAGCCTGCAATCCAGCTTGCAGAAGCGCTATTCCCGCATCCCTTACTTCGGGCAATCCTTCTTCCAACTCTCCTATACCTACGCGCACAGCATCGATAACGCGTCGGGCTTCCGCAATAACAACAGCCGCATTCCCTACTACCACCACAATCGATTCATGGCTTCCTCAGATTTCGATCTGCGCCACTATGTCGCGTTCAGCGGATCGTGGGACCTGCCCTTCGATACCGCCTGGGAGTCCGGCCCCAAGCGCCTCACCCAGGGTTGGAGCTTGCGTCCTATCGTCACCTATCGCACCGGCTTCCCGCTAGATATCACGCAGGGAATCAGCCGGAGCCGAACGCGCATCGGTCCTTCCGGCGTGGGCGACCCCAGTCTGGTCCGGGCCAATCTGGTCACCGCCAGTGTCACGGAATTCGATCCGAAGAATGCGCAGGTTCTGCGTGGCCGCAAGGGCAACTATTATTTCGACCCCACCAACTTCGCCCGCTTCGCCGACGTGAACAACACCAACTACAACAGCTATGGCTCGCTCGGCCGCAATGCATTCCGTGGCCCCGGCCAGGTAAACACCAACGTCACGTTGTCGAAGAACACCCGTATCGCTGAACGCGTGAATCTCGAAATCCGCGCTGACTTCTTCAACGTCTTCAATCATGCGGAGTTCGGCAACCCCAGCACGTCCTTCACGTCAGGCACCTTCGGGCAGATTTCGAGCACGGCCGATCCGCGCATCATCCAGCTCGCGCTGCACCTGACCTTCTAACTGGCAAGTTCAGCTTGCGCTACGAATTCTAGCGCTTAGCTGTTCTTCTTTTTCGGCAGTCAACTTCAGGCCGGAAGCCGTTACGTAGAACACGTCGACGGCTTTCCGGCCTTCTGTATTGATCAGAACCGTCTCGATATTGCAGCCCTCTGACGAAATCGCCTCCGCCAGGCGATACAGCAGCGCTGGGCGGTCTTCCGTCGTGATAGTAACCACCGTGGCCGATCGCGAAGCCTCCCGGTCAAAATGAATCGTCGGCGCAACCGGCGGCGGCGGATTGCGCAACCGGCGCTGCAACAGCCTCGCTACATCTTCTTTACCGTTCGCGGCGCGCTCCACCGTGGCGGACAACGTCTCAGTCTCTTCCGGGTTCAGCTTCAACGTCAGAAACGGATCGGTAAACGTGAACCGTTCGCACGCGATGTGTTCTGCATTCTGCTCATTCAGCGTCACCGCTTCGGCATGCACAATGTCCATGCCGAAGCTGGAAATCGCGCCCGCGACGGACGCGAACAGAAAGGGCCTGTCCGGCGCGGTCAACGCCAAGCGCCACACGCCGCCCCCATGCTCAGTCGCGTGTTCCAGAGTGACTCCGGGTTCATGATTCGGAGGAAACACCGCGCCGCACGGCAGTTCCGCCGTCACCGCATAAAGCTGCCATAGCAGCGTGGTGCGCCATGGCGTCAGCGCATGCGGATTCACCGCGCTGATGTCCCCATAGGTCATCAAGGTCAGCAACGCCAGGCGCTCCTTCGTGCCCGTCAGACTGGCCACCGAAAGAGCCGTCTCCGGGTCAGTCAAATCGCGCGTGGTCATAATGCGCGACATCTCCAGATGCGCACCGATCAGGAACAACACCTCTTCGCGCGCTGGCGCGGGCATCCCCAGCTTTTCCAGCTCGCGCGCGGCGGAACGCACGGAAGCCGCGGCATGGCTCTCATCACCACGGCCTTTGCCGGTGTCATGCAACAAGAGCGCCACCAGCAGCAGCGGATAATTACTGGCCTCGCGCGCCAGCGTGGGAAACAAACCCGGCGCGTCGGCACGCAGCCGGAGCACCGTCTCTATCGCCACCAACGTATGCTCATCCACCGTATACTGGTGGTAAAAATCGCGCACCACCATCCCTTCAATCTTGGCCCAACTCGGAAAGATTCTGCCCAGCACACCGGTGTCGTGCATCTCCCGCAGCGCAAGCCCCGCGAAAGGCAGTTGCAGGATGTGTTCCAGTTTCTCCCACTGAAATTTAGTCCCGCGCCCGGGGTCCTGCACCAGCGCCTGATGCATGCGCCGGCCCGCTTCCGAAGAGAGCCTCACCCCATGGCGCGCCACCAATTCATAGGCGCTCAAATCATCCGGCGGGTGCGTGTCACTCAGATAAATCTGGCCATGAATCACCGACAGTTCCGATGTCGAAAATGCCGAAGAGCGATCGCGCAATCGCGAGAACAGCGAACTGGACCGCGATTCCTCCGCTTCCCTCCACGCGGTCATGGCGCGCTGCACCTTGCGGGCGGCCCAAAAGTACCGGGCCATCACTTCGTCCGGCGAATTGCCCACCGCATCCTGCGCCTCAAAATTCAGCACGTTCGTATCGCGGCCGTAAAACTTATGCAGGCTTTGGCGCAATGCGGCCAGCACCGCCGCCGGCTCCTCTAGATGGCCCAGCGCGTTGAACCACGTCAGCACATGAATATCGCGAAGCCCGCCCGGGCCGTCTTTCACATTCGGCTCCAGATGATAAATCGTGTTCTGGTACGAATCATGGCGCTCCCGCGTCAAGCGCGCCACGCCCAGCGCCAGATCGTCGCGTTTGCGGGCAAAGAACTTGCGGAAGCCCTGGTCAAGCTGCGTCCACAGCGCGCGGTCGCCCGCCAGAAATCTCCGGTCGATCAGGCTGAGCGTGAACTCCAGATTGCCTTCCGTAATCGACAGGCATTCACCGATGGTGTGCGCGCTCTGGCTCACGCGCAGCCCACGGTCCCATAGCGCCCGCAGGAACGGGTTGAATGCCGCGGCTTGCGCGGGCTCGGCCAATATCAGCAGGTCGACATCGGAATGCGGAAAGAGGTCTTCTCGGCCGTACCCTCCTACCGCAATGAGCGCCGTGCCGGGTACTTCGGGGACCAGGCTTCGGACGATCGAGTCGACTTCGTTAGAGCGCCGCATCCCCGCGGTCGCCATTACGAATACGAATCGCCTCCGGCATGTCGGATACGAAAATCTTGCCGTCGCCGATCTTGCCCGTGCGCGCGGCTCGTGTGATGGCCTCAATCACCTCTTCGGCGCGCGCGTCCGTCACCACCACTTCGAACTTGGTCTTCGGCAGCAAATCCACCGCGTACTCCTGCCCGCGATAGACCTCCTTGTGGCCCTTCTGCCGGCCATGCCCGCGCACTTCCGTGATGGTCATGCCGTCTATCCCGATGGCCTTCAAAGCTTCTTTTACCTCGTCCGTCTTGTACGGCTGTACCACTGCTTCTATTTTTTTCATGAGAGTTACGATTCCAGCAGATATCCTTCTTCGCCGTGTTGCGTGACGTCCAAACCCTGGCGTTCCTGCTCGGCCGTCACGCGCACGCCCGTCAACACATCGGCAATCTTCAAGGCGATGAGCGTTCCCACAATCGCCAGCACCCACGAGATCGCAATCCCCACTCCCTGGTTCAGCATTTGCGCGCCATGGCCATCCAGCAGACCCAGCGGCATTACCTTTCCCGAGGGATCTTTCAACGCATCGTTCACCGCGCTGGTGGCAAACACGCCGGTCAGAATCGCGCCCAGCGTGCCGCCCGCTCCATGCACGCCGAACGCGTCCAATGCGTCGTCATAACCAAACTTACTCTTCACCGCCGTCGCCATGAAGTAACACACCAGGCCAGCCAGCACACCGATTAGCAAAGCATACATCGGTTGCACGAAACCGGATGCGGGCGTGATGGCGACGAGGCCAGCCACCGCCCCAGAGATCGCCCCCAGCGTGCTCGGCTTGCCATGCTGAAACCACTCCGCGGCGGACCATGCCAGCGCGGCGGCGGCCGCGGCGAAGTGAGTCGCCACGAATGCGCTTGTCGCCAGCGACGATGCCGCCAGTGCGCTGCCCGCGTTGAAGCCGAACCAGCCCACCCACAACAGCGAAGCGCCAATCACACTCAGCACAATGCTGTGCGGACGAATCGGCTCAGTCTGATAACCCAACCGCTTCTTCAAATACAGCGCTCACACCAGCGCCGATACGCCGGATGTGATGTGAACCACCGTGCCGCCCGCGAAATCGAGGCATCCGAAGCGCCCGCCCAGAAACGCATTCAGAAAGCCGCCCTTGCCCCACACCATGTGAGCCATCGGAAAATACACCAGGAACATCCACACCGTGGTGAAGATCAGCATCGCGCTGAACTTCATACGCTCCGCGAAAGCGCCGGAAATCAGCGCCGGAGTGATAATCGCAAACATCAGTTGATACACCATGTAAGTCTGGTGCGGAATGGTGCCCGCATAATCGGGCTGCGGCGCGCTTCCCACTCCATTCAGAAATGCGTAACGCAGGTCGCCGGTAAAAGCGTTTCCTTCCGCGAACGCAAGGCTGTAACCCACCAGAGCCCACAGCACCGTCACCAATGCCATCAGCACGAAGGAGTGCATGATTGTCGAGAGCACGTTCTTGCGGCGCACCAGACCACCGTAAAAAAGTGCCAGCCCCGGCCCAGTCATCATCAGCACCAACGCCGCGCTCGCCAACATCCACGCATTGTCTCCGGCGGACTGGGCCGATTTGACGGCGGCTTCCGCGGCGGCAAGCCGCTCTTCCATCGTGGGTGCCAAAAAGGCGAGTTGCAGAATCATGAATTGCTATAGCGTATCGCGGCCCGCAACACTGCCGCAAGAAATTTTCCGCGCTTACGCCAGCAGGCTTTTCACCACTTCGCCATGCACATCGGTCAATCGAAAATTGCGCCCCTGAAATTTGTGCGTCAGCCGGGTGTGGTCGAACCCCAACAGATGCAGAATCGTCGCGTGCAAGTCATGCACATGCACTTTGTCCTTCACTACGTTGAAGCCCAGATCATCGGTCTCGCCCATCACGAAGCCGCGCTTCACGCCGCCGCCGGCCATCCACATGGTGAACGCGTTCGGATGATGATCGCGGCCATCGCTGCCTCCCTGCACCATCGGCGTGCGCCCGAATTCACCGCCCCAAATCACCAGCGTGTCTTCCAGCAACCCTGACCGCTTCAGGTCTTTGATCAACGCCGCCGCCGCGCGATCCGTGTTCTCGCAGTTCTTCTTCAAGTCTTTCGTCAGGTTCGAATGCTGGTCCCACGCTTCGTGATAGAGCTGCACGAAACGCACACCGCGCTCCACCAGGCGCCGCGCCAGCAGACAGTTATTCGCGAACGAACCCTTGCCCGGCTCCGCGCCATACATCTCCAGCGTCTCCTTCGGTTCCTTCGAAATATCCATGATCTCGGGCGCGACACCCTGCATCCGGAACGCCATCTCAAAGGAGTTGATGCGAGTCGCAATTTCAGGGTCGCCCTCGGTCGCCAAATGCGCTTCATCCAGTTCGCGAATTGCATCCAGCGACGCGCGCTGCATGGTCTTGTCCACGCCCGGCGGGTTCGATAGATACAGCACCGGGTCGCCGCCGCTGCGGAACTGAACGCCCTGATATACAGTCGGCAGGAAGCCGCTGCCCCAGCAGGAACTCCCACCGCTCGGCCCCTTCGTACCCGAACTGAAGACCACGAACGAGGGCAGATCGCGCGTCTCTGAGCCCAGCCCGTAAAGCGCCCACGCACCCATGCTGGGCCGCCCGAACTGCATCGTCCCGGTGTTCATCAGCAACTGCCCCGGCGCATGATTGAACGCGTCCGTCACCATCGATTTAATCACCGATACGTCGTCAATCACTTCACCCAAGTGCGGCAACAGCTCGGAAAGTTCAGTGCCGTTCGCGCCATATTTCTTGAAGGCATATTTCGAACCCATCAGCTTCGAGTTCGGATTGATGAACGCGGCCCGATAGCCCTTCAGCAATTCCGCCGGAGGCAAACTGCCATCGAACTTCACCAGCTCCGGCTTGCGATCGAACAACTCCAGATGGCTCGGCGCGCCCGCCATGAACAGAAAGATCACACGCTTGGATTTGGGCGCGAAGTGCGGCTGGCGCGGTGCCAGCGGGTCCACCGCTTCCGACGCGTTCGCGCTTCCCGCCATCAACTGGCTCAGCGCAATGCTGCCCAGACCCACGCCGCACTGCTCAAAGAACCAACGGCGGGAGACCTGCTTCGGATGCATGCCGCGATATTGATTGTCCTGACAATTCATACCTTTATTCCTTTGTAATGGTCTCGTCCAGATTCAGCAGCACGCGCGCAACAGCCGTCCACGCCGCCGCTTGAGCGGGCACCAGGCCGGCCGGAAGCTGCCCGGTCAGTTCCAAGGCATTGGCCTCGCCGGAGGTGAACCGCGCGGCCTGCCCCTGCAACAATTTCAACAGTACTTCCGTTTCACGGGCCACCGGCGGACGGCTCACGCACCGCTCGAACGCATACCGGATGCGGTCTTCATCGCGCGTCCCGCCATGCTGCAAAGTGTTCACGGCAAGCGCGCGAGCCGTCTCCAGAAACATGGTTTCATTCAGTGTCGCCAGCGCCTGCAGCGGCGTGTTGGAACGATCGCGCCGCACGCAGGATACATCGCCATTCGGCGCATCGAACGCCTGCAGAACAGGATACGGAATCGACCTGTAGCGGAACGTGTACAGCGCCCGCCGGTACCGGTCTTCCCCCTGCGATTCCGGCCAACTCTTCGGGCTATAACTCGTCGGCGGCAGGAACAAAAATGCCGGAGCCGGAGGATACACGCTCGCGCCGCCCACCTTCGCGTTCAACAAGCCGCTCGCCGCCAGCGCAATATCGCGCACGCTCTCCGCATCCACGCGAAACCGCGGCCCACGCGCCAGCAGCCGGTTCTCCGGATCCTTGTTCAACAACTCCGGCGTCACGCGCGAACTCTGCCGGTACGCCGCCGACATCGAAATCGTGCGATGCAATTTCTTCATGCTCCAACCGCCGTCCATGAACTCCACAGCCAGCCAGTCCAGCAGTTCCGGATGAGAAGGCGTCTCCGCCTGCGTGCCGAAATTTTCCGCCGTGCTTACCAGCCCCGTACCGAAATAGGATTGCCACAACCGGTTCACCAGCGAGCGAGCCGTGGTGGGTGCCTGCCGGTCCACCATCCATCGCGCAAAGGTCAGCCTGTTCGGTGGCGCATCGGCGGGCAGCGGATTCAAGAACGCAGGCACGCCCGGCTGCACCACATTGGCCGGCGTCAGAAAACTGCCGCGGCTCAGCAGATGTGTCTCGCGCGGCTTCTCCAGCGCCTGCAGCACCAACTGCGATGAACCTTCCGGATGCGTCTTCCACAAATCCGCAATCTGCTGATTCATAGGCACCCATTCCGGAACCGTGGTGCGCCAGTAGCGGAACTCCGCGCGCTCCTGCGAAGGCGTGCGCTGCGCGGCGGGAACAGTCAGAATGGCCCGCACCGCGGGTGGCACCGAATCGGCCACGGCATTTTCTTCCCCAGTCACGGACAGACGAAAGCGACCCAGGTTGGTATTGTAAGGCGAATCCGCCTGCGCGCTGTGAAGTTGTTCCAGCACCATAGTGAACGGCGCGCCACTCGCATTTTCCAGCGGCGTCTCCAGCGTGAACACCGCGCTATGAGGCTGATTGCGCAAGCCCGGCCCCATATCGATTCCCCAGGCCGTCTCCGTCTTCCCATCGATGGCGAACGCGACCGGCCCCAACTGCCGCTCCGTCTTAATCGACGCGTTGCTATAGCGCTTATTCAGCGGCGTGGGTTCCATGCCGAAATCCGCCGTGGCGCGCGCGAACTTCAACTCCTGCTTGCCATCGCCCACGGTAACTTTAAATTCTGAGAGCGCGGCCATGCCATCCGGCCCGCGTCCCGGCCCCGTCAGCGGCAGGTCGGCATCCGTCATCAACTCCAACCGGAACGCCGTCACCCGCGCAAGGCTCGTCTTCGAAGTCAGCTTCAGCTTCTGCTGGCTGGCAATGAAGCCCTCGCCCAACAGCGAACCATCCGGCTTCACGGAAAATTTCTCGCCGCCCGCCGCTGTATCGTCCACATCGACCTTCAGCGTTTCCCACTTGGGTTGCGGAGCGGCAACCTCTTTCTCCCACGCCGTCATGCGCTGCCGCCAATCCGGATAGCGATGGCGCAGGTCATCCTCCCCCTCCGTTGTGCCGCGAAAAATCTCCGCGCGCTTCATCTGCTCCGCCGGTGTATACACAGCCGTTCGCGCCTCATGCGAATCATTCAGGAACGCGAACATGCGGTAATACTCTTCCTGCTTCAGCGGATCGAACTTGTGGTTGTGGCACTGCGCGCACTGGATCGTGACGCCCAGAATTCCCTTGCCCACCGCTTCCATGCGGTCGAACATCGCCTCCATGCGGAACTGTTCGGGGTCCGCCCCGCCTTCCTCGTTGATCATGGAGTTGCGCAGGAAACCGGTGGCCACAACCTGGTCTTGCGTGGCATGCGGCAGCAAATCTCCCGCAAGCTGCTCAATCACAAACCGGTCGTACGGCAGATCGCGATTGAGCGCATTAATCACCCAATCGCGATAGAACCACGCCTCCCGCGCTTTGTCTTTTTCGAAGCCGTCCGAATCGGCATAGCGAGCGCCATCCAGCCACACACGCGCCCAGCGCTCTCCATAATGCGGGCTCGCAAGCAACCGGTCCACCTGCTTCTCATAAGCCTTCGGGCTCTTGTCCGCCAGAAATGCGCGCATTTCTTCCGGCGTGGGCGGCAAGCCCGTCAGGTCCAGCGACACGCGCCGCAGCAACGTAGTCTTGACCGCTTCCGGCGAAGGCACCAGCGATTCCCGCTCCAGCCGCGCCAGAATAAACGCATCGATCGGCGTGCGCACCCACGCCGCCTGTTTCACCGCCGGCAACGCGGGCCGCACCGGCGCAATAAACGCCCAGTGCTTCTTCTTTTCCAGCGCCGCACCGGCGGTTCCCACACCCTCCGGCCACTCCGCGCCCTGATCCAGCCAGAGCTTCAGCGTGTTCAACTCGTCCGCCGTCAACGGCTTCCCGCCCATCGGCATACGAGCCTGATCGCCCCGGCCCATCACGCGCGCGAAAAGCAGACTCTTCTCCGCGTTCCCCGGCTCAATCACCTTGGCGGCCGCCTGCTTCGCATCCAGCCGCAAGCCGCCCAACTGCGCCTTCTCCCCATGGCAGCCTTCGCAGCGGCTCGCGAAGATGGGCTTCACATCGCGCGCGAACTCAACTTTCTCCGCGGCCAGACTCCCCGCGCCGCCAACAACAAAAATGAAAAAACGAAGCCATTGTGCAGATTTGTGCATGATTTTATGAAAGGAGTGCGGGGTCGGTCAAATGTTGCGGACGGAACTTTTCCACGGTCCACCGATACGACGGTGAAAATTCCAGATCGATAAAGTGCCCGGCATCGTCCACCTCGGCGAAAACCACATGGGCCGTAGTGCCCAAATCCGGCAGATCCAGCTGTTCACCGGTCTCAAACGGCTCTTCGGCATTCACCGTCGCGCCCTCCGCCCAGATGCGTTCCAGGTTCGCCACTGTGCGCCGCCCATTTCGCACCAGGGTGATCAGATGAGAGCAGAGAAACTGTTGATCCGTGTTCATGAAAGTAAAACGGGCCAGGAAATATAAGCTTCCTGGCCCGGTGACGCGTCGAACAGGCTTGACCCTATTCTCATGACTTCAGAGTCCCCTTCTATTCGGGGCTCTTGAAGCATATCACAGGCGTTATTGCCCCAGAACCACCAGCGGCGAACCCACCCGCTTCGGCCCCGGCATCTCCAAATCCAGCATGGGCTTGGCCTGGAAAAGCAGCCTCGTCGGCTTCGCCAGCAAGCGCGCCCAGTTCGTCGCCGTCTTCTTCCGCGCGCTGTCCGTTGTGATTCCCGTGTTCGCGTACATCTGCCGGTACAGCATCGAAACGCCTAAAAACGCCAGCCGCCCCTTTAGCGATTTCACGCAGTTCGAACGCTTCCAAATCTCCTTCACGCCGTAAAACCGGTCCCACACGCCCTGCGTCCGCGCGCTGATTTCGTCCGTCGACATCGTCGGATGCGCGAAGAACATCTTCGGCCTCACAGCCGCCGGAATCAGCCAATAGCGCGTCACCGGCACGCCGTTCACCCGCTGTACGCCTTCGCCCTGCTCCTTCTCCCACCGGTCGAAATCCACCGTGCCCGGAAACGGAGTCATCATCACGAACTGCGCGAACGTCAGCTTGGCCTGCGTCGCCAGCGCCGCCGTCGCCTCGAAGGTATCGGCCCGGTCGGTCGGCAGCCCGAAGATAAAGCTCCCCAGCACATGCACACCATGATTCAGAAACACCTGCAGCCGCTCCGCCAGTTGGTCGCCGGCGCAATTGAAATCTTTGAAAACGGCCTTCAGCCCTTCCTTCGTCACCGCTTCCACGCCCACCAGCGCGCCTTTAATTCGCGCCTTGCGCATAGCGTCCAGAAACTCGGTATCCTCCGCCGCCTCCATGGTGATCTGCGTAAAAAACACCATGTCCGAAGGCAGTTCAGCCAGCCGCCCCATCAAGTCGAACCGCTCCGCGCGGATGCGCTCCAACTCCTCCACGCGCGCCAGATTATTCTGCCGTTTCGCCAGCGCAATATCGGTCAAGGTAACCGGATAAAAGTTATCGTCCGCCAGCGCGATAAACCGGTAACCCAGCCTCCGAAGCTGCACAATTTCTTCAATCACCGGGTCCGCCGCGCGCTGCCGGGGCTGCTGCCCATCCGTCCGCCACACGCTACAGAACGAGCAGTGCTTCGGGCACCCCCGCACCGTCTGCACCGAAGCCCACATATAAGCTTT
Source organism: Bryobacterales bacterium (assembly GCA_038229155.1). GTDB lineage: Bacteria > Acidobacteriota > Terriglobia > Bryobacterales > Bryobacteraceae > JALYXI01. The sequence continues at coordinate 10,907 of JBBROT010000071.1, forward strand.
CTCCGGCATCAGGTCCCATCGCGCCGGCATAAAGCGATCAGCCGCCACGCGTCCACCTTCGTAATAAGGTTCCGGCGCTCCCGCCGCGCAATCGGCAATCACGCGCTTCCAAACCACATCGCCATCGCCGCCCACCACCACATCCGCGGCTCCCAGCTCCCGCGTTTCGTCCGGGTACAACGTGGCATGGATACCGCCATACACCACCCAAGCCCCGCGCTCCTTCGCCATCCTGCCCACCTGATGCCCACGCAAGGCGTTGCCCGTGTGTATCCCCACCCCCACTACATCGCCCTTCTGAATATTGCTCGGATCGAAGGGCTCCAGCGTCTCGTCCGTAATCAGAGGGTCGCCATATTCGCGCGGCGTCGCGCCCGCCAAGACATACAGCCAACGGGGCGTGATGACGCCAATTCCAAACGCCACATCGCTCGGATTCACCAAATGCACGCGCACGTTTCTGCTCCTTCCGTCCCGCGAAAGAGGCCATTGGGGGCCATCCCCAGGTGCTGTTCGCGCCCCTTAATTAGAGCACACGCCTCGCATTCACCCGCCTTCCGCTTTGGTAGCTTATACCCATGCGGATGACATGCGGATGACAAATCGTCTCGCGATGCTGGCGATCCTTGCCCACTCGTTAGCCCCCGCTTTTGCCCAGTCCAAAGAAAATCTGGACTTGAGTAAAGTGAATCGGGACGCACGCTGGAAAATCGTGGGACGCACGGCGTCGGTAGTCCAGATCAAGGGGAAACGCGCGATCCAGCTTGGCGAAGGCGCAGGCATGGGGGTCGTTTGGCTGGACCGGTATGACTTTGAAAATGGCACCATTGAAATCGATCTCCTGGGCCGTAGCGAGCCCATCCAAGGCAGCTTCTTAGGAGTGGTGTTCCGCGCCGTCGACGGTCAAACAAACGATGCGGTTTATTTTCGGCCGTTCAACTTCCGGGCGTCAGACCCGGCCCGGCAGAGTCACGCGGTTCAATACGTCTCCCATCCGCGATGGCCGTGGCAAACGCTTCGATCCGAGTTCCCCGGTAAATACGAGAAGGCTCTTCGCCCAGCTCCGGATGGCGATGAGTGGTTTCACGTCAGGATCGTAGTCGAACGGCCAAAGGTTGCGGTGTTCGTGAATGGCGCCAGCGACCCGGCCCTGACCGTCAACGAACTGAG
>JBBROT010000072.1:0-11900 GCA_038229155.1 Bryobacterales bacterium
GAATCGAGAAGGGATGGTGGTGCAGATTCTTGGCAGGTCAGCGAACGCGTCTGGAGCCGAGTGCCCCACCGAAATTTCACCGATCACACGATGGGTGATTGGCGGGGCGGGCATTCGCACCGTGGATTCCGATGTGCCTGCCGCTCCCACCTTTGGCCTTGCTCTTTCGCAGCGATTGGATGGCACGGTGGAATTAAGTGGTATCGGTTTTCCAGACCTTGCGAACACTGCGACCATTGTTGCGGGAACGCTGACGATTTATTGGCAGGATGAACTTACTCGACTACCGCCCCTACTGCTTGCGGCCGCGCTTACTGCTGCTGACACATCACTGACCACCGATCAAATAGGGCTTTCAGTGGGGACCGTTGTGCGGCTCGACGGTGAACTGTTGCTCATCGATCAGGTAACTAACGGTGGCACGACTCTGTCCATTACACGGGGCATGTTTGCAACGGTTCCAGCCGCGTTTGCGGCGGGCCAAGAAATAGTGCCGCTAAGAAAGAGCACGGTCACCGCGCCATTCGTCAAACACTTCTTCGGCACGCCCGCCAGCGGCGATTGGACGTACTCCATCCCGCTGAGCAATGCGCGTGTGGCGGCTGCGGAGTTTTATGTCACCAACTCGCAGGGAAACAGTCCTTCATCCGACCAAGCCTATACCAACACATTAGAGTGGGGGCTTCGGACACTTTCTGGCGGCCAGTATTCGCTCCAACTTTCCGGTCCACTCGCAGTGCAGGATGCGGCAACACCGGAGACGATCCTGGATGCCGACCACGTGATCGGAGACGTGCGTGGGTTCCTGAGCGAAGCGCCTGTGGGCACCGGCGTGAGGGTTAGATTGAATGTGAATGCCCTTCAAGTTTGCCTTCTGACATTTGATGCGGGCTCTCTCGTTTCGAATAGTGTGCGTGGAGCCGTTTTGCCTGTGCTGCGGCACGGCGACAGGCTCAGTACAGACATTCTGGATATTGGATCGACTCTGCCCGGCTCCGACTTAACCATTGTCGTCAGCGTATAGCGGTATAAACGGAAGAGTGCTTCTGGCCCAAAACGTATCGAAAGTTTATAAGCTTTACGCAAAGCCGGCGGACAGATTGAAGGAATTGGTGCCCTGGAACCGAGCGCAGGGTCCCAAAGAATTCTGGGCGCTGCGTGACATCAACTTCTCAGTCGATCGAGGAGAAATACTCAGCCTGGTGGGGCCGAATGGTTGCGGCAAGAGTACGTTGCTCCAGATTGTGAGTGGCATTCTGCAGCCAACCACTGGCAGAGTGGTCACGCACGGTCGCATCGCTGCTTTGCTCGAATTGGGGGCCGGATTCAATCCGGAGTTTTCAGGCCGTGAGAACGTTCTGTTGAACGGTGAAATTCTAGGCCTGACGCGCGAACAGATGACCGACGCGCTTCCCTCGATTGAGGCTTTTGCAGAGATCGGCGACTTCTTTCATCGGCCAGTGAAAGAGTACTCGACAGGCATGTATGTGCGGCTTGCGTTCGCGACGGCGATCCATGTTGAGCCTGAAATTCTAATTGTCGATGAAGCGCTCGCGGTGGGCGATGCCGTTTTTGCGAACCGCTGTATTCGCAAGTTTGAAGAGCTGCGCGAACGCAAGACAACCATTCTGTTTGTGTCACATGATCTGGGTCTGGTCAAACAGCTCTCGCACCGCGCGTTATTGCTTTTGAATGGAACCGTCGCCGCCATGGGCGAGCCTAGCGATGTCATCAATCGCTATGTCGGCGTCGTGTTAGATCGGCAGCACAAGTTCGAGGAGAGTCAGCCTGAGCGAACACGGCAAGCGGCCAGCCATCGGCATGGCGATCGCACTAGCGAGGTGTTGAGTGTCACTCTGCTGAATGCGTCGGACCAACCCGCGGCCGCCTTCGCCTCAGGTGAGCACGTAACCGTGAACATACGGGTTCGCTTCGCCCGCTCCTGTGTCGAGCCCATCGTGGGAGTGCTGGTTCGAACTCGCATCGGCATGGATGTGTTCGGAACCAACACAAAGATTGAAGGGCTGGCTCTCGGAACATTCCAAGCCGGAAGCGAGCTCTCCATCCAGTTCCGCTTTGCAGCTATCCTGACGCCCCAGCCCTACACGTTAACTGTCGCGACGCAGAACGACGATGGCACCAGCCACGATTGGCTTGACGACGTGATCGGCTTTGAAGTGCTCGCCCCCGCATTGCGCGCCGGCGTGGCGAACATCCAGCCCGAAATCGTTTGGACCACACAACCTGCTTGAAACCATGGCGCGTGCGATACTCTGAATTCATGCTTGGCTCCTCCACCGGACGGCACATTCGCGCGATGATTTCTCTTCGCGTTTTTTTGCGCCTCACCCGCATGGATGTTTGCTGCGGACCGCCCCTTTCCGCCTGACCCTGTCAGTCTGAAGTTCCGTTTCAATACTTTTCAAGGAGACTTGCCAATGAACGCTCCTGTTTTATGGGAGGAGACTATTCAACCGGGTGCCACCTGGTCCCATGTTCTAAAACGCGGCACCGCACTGCGCCTGACTGACGTCGAAGGAGGCGCGAATGCGGGCGCTCTCTTCTACAACTTTGAATGCCCCACCGAACGCTACAACATGCCCGACACATTGAAGGCTCAGCACATCGCCCGGCTCACCGAAGGCTTTGCCCTATATTCCGACATGGGTCGCATTCTGTGCTCGATCACGGCCGATACATGCGGTTGGCATGATCCTTTGAGCGGCTTCTCTGGCGAAGCGGAAGTACTGAAAAAGTATGGCAGCGCCCCCTATCAGGAGTGCCGCAACGATTATCACAAGAACGCTCGCGATGGCTTCTTGATCGAACTCGAAAAGTGGGGCTTGACTTCGCGGGATCTCACGGCATCCATCAACTTCTTCAGCCGCGTCGATGTCTCGGAAAGTGGAGCCATGTCTTTCGGCCGCGGCAATTCGGCACCGGGTTCGCATGTTGAGCTTCGCGCTGAGATGAATGTGCTCGCCATCGTAAACACCTGCCAACATCCACTCGATCCCAATCCGCACTATCAGCCCAAGCCGGTGCATGTCTCGATTCTGCAGGCTGAGGCACCGGGTCCGGATGATGCGTGCCGCCTATCGCGTCCGGAGAACGAGCGCGGCTTCGAAATCACCCGAAGGTATTTCCTATGACGCCCAGCACTCTGGACCCCTCACACGCCATTTACAGCGCCGACATAACCGCGGGCGAAGCATGGATTCATCCGATTCACAAAGGTCAATACTTTCGCATCGTTGACCTGCATGGCAATCAAGCCGTGGACACCCTTTTTTACAACGCGCACAATTATGCCGATCGCTATAGCGCTCAGGATACAGTGCGCGCGCAGCGGAACTTGTATCTCACAACGGGAAGCAAACTAATCTCCACCGAAGGACATTCGCTACTCACCATCGTTGCCGATACCTGTGGTCGACATGACACACTCGGTGGCGCTTGTTCGAACGAAAGCAACATGGTTCGCTATGCGATTGACAAGCGCCACATGCATGCTTGCCGCGCAAGCTTTCTAAAAGTTGTTGCCGGGTTCGGCCATGGGCTTACAAAGCGCGATATCCCGAGCAACATCAACTTTTTTATGAATGTGCCCGTCACCCCGGAGGGTAAGCTCACTTTCGAAGACGGCATTTCAGAGGCGGGCAAGTATGTGGAGATGCGCGCCGATTGCGATGTGCTCGCGCTAATCAGCAACTGTCCGCAGCTCAACAATCCCTGTAATGGCTACAACCCCACTCCGGTACGCGTGCTGATCTGGGACGGCGCGGAAGGTTGATGTTCAGCAAAGTTTTGATCGCGAACCGCGGCGCAATCGCCTGCCGCATCAGCCGCACCTTGAAGAAGATGGGCATCGCGTCCGTGGCGGTTTATTCCGAGGCCGACCGGCATTCCCTTCACGTCAGACTCTGCGATGAAGCTGTGCTGCTGGGCCCGGCCCCCGCGGCTCTAAGCTACTTATCCATTCCGGCTCTGCTGCGCGCGGCGCGTGAGACAGGAGCGCAGGCCATCCATCCCGGCTATGGCTTCATGAGTGAAGATGCCGGCTTTGCGGAAGCGTGCGCGGAGGTCGGCATTACATTCATCGGGCCGAAGCCTTCGCAGTTGCGCGAGTTCGGTTTGAAGCACACCGCGCGAGCCATTGCTCTTCAACATGGCGTGCCGTTATTGCCCGGTACAGGCCTGCTGGCATCGCTTGAGGAAGCGCGCCAAGGCGCGTCGCGTATTGGCTATCCCGTCATGCTTAAGAGCACTGCCGGCGGCGGCGGTATCGGCATGCGCCTGTGTGCCGACCCTGACGAATTAGATGACAGCTACGCCGCGGTGGAGCGTATCAGCCGCGCGAACTTCGGTGCCGCCGGGTTGTACTTGGAGAGGTTCGTTTCCGAAGCGAGACATATTGAAGTTCAGATTTTCGGCGATGGACGCGGCGGAGTTCTCGCGCTGGGCGAACGCGATTGCTCAGCCCAACGCCGCAATCAAAAGGTCATTGAGGAGACGCCCGCGCCCGGGCTTCCAGAAAGTGTGCGGCACCAGCTTTTTACCGCCGCGGTTCGTCTCGGAAAAGCGGTGCGGTATGAATCGGCGGGCACGGTTGAGTTTCTGTATGACAACCTCGCCGAACAGTTTTATTTCCTGGAAGTGAACACGCGCCTGCAAGTGGAGCACGGCGTCACCGAAGAAGTGACAGGCGTCGATTTGGTGGAGTGGATGGTGCGGCAGGCGGCGGGTGAACTGCCCAATCCGGAAACCTTGGCTGTTGAGCCCCGCGGATGTTCCATACAAGTGCGGCTTTACGCGGAAGATGCGGGAAAGCAGTTCCAGCCAAGCTCCGGAAAGCTGATGCATGTTTCCTGGCCCGAAAACTTTCGCCTGGAAACATGGATTGAGCCAGGCACTGAGGTCACGCCGTTTTACGACCCCATGCTGGCGAAGCTGATAGTGCGCGCCGAAACACGCGAAGAGGCCGTTCGCAAGCTGCAGGCGGTTCTTAGGGATACGGAAATCTCCGGCATCGAATCCAACCTGCATTATTTGCGGCAAGTGGTGGCGCATCCGGCCTTTGCCGCGGGCCAAATTACCACCTCCTTTCTTCGCACCTTCACTTACCGTCGCAACGCAATCGATGTGCTCGATTCAGGCATGCAGACCACCGTTCAGGATTATCCAGGCCGCCTTGGTTTTTGGAACGTGGGCGTGCCTCCGTCGGGCCCCATGGATTCGTTTGCCTTCCGCGCCGCGAATCGATTGGTGTGCAATACCGAAGACGCAGCCGCTTTGGAAATCACGCTGACCGGCCCCACGCTTCAGTTCAGTGACGCCGCTTTGATTGCAATCGCCGGTGCCGATTTCATTGCCACGCTCGATGGCAAACCAGTGCGGCCCTGGACCGCACTCCACGTACAGCCCGGTTCAATCCTGCAAATGGGCGCAGTCTGTGGCGGCGGTGCTCGCGCTTATCTCGCGATCGCGGGTGGCCTTGAGACGCCCTTGTACCTGGGCAGCCGAAGCACTTTCATCCTGGGCGGTTTCGGCGGACAAAGCGGTCGTGTTTTGCGCATCGGTGACGTGCTGCATATTTCGGAGAGCAACACGCGCACGGTTCGCGAAATGCCCGCCGGACTGGTTCCCCGCTATACCGGTAAGTGGACCCTCGGCGTACTCTATGGTCCGCACGGCGCTCCGGACTACTTCACTAAGCACGACATCGAAATGCTGTTCGCGACGGTCTGGATCGTGCATTACCATTCAGACCGCACCGGGATCCGTCTTATCGGCCCGAAGCCCGAATGGGCGCGCAAGGATGGAGGCGAGGCCGGGCTGCATCCCTCGAACATTCACGACAACGCCTACGCGGTGGGCACTCTCGATTTCACCGGCGACATGCCCGTCATCCTCGGTCCCGATGGACCCAGCCTGGGCGGTTTCGTGTGCCCCGTCACCATTGTGGAAGCAGAGCGCTGGAAGATGGGGCAGCTTAAGCCCGGCGATTCGGTTTCATTTCTCCCCCTGAGTTATTCGCAAGCCGTTCAACTCGATGCGGACCGCGATCGGGCGCTTGCCACACTGACCGGTTCGTTTCCCGAACTTCCAGCTCAGCCACAGCGGGAGCCGGCCATCCTGCTGCAATCCGCCGCTGTCACGTGCCGCGCCGATGGCGATCGTTACCTTCTTGTTGAGTACGGCCCCAACGTCCTTGACCTGCACCTTCGCGTGAGAGTTCATGCACTGGAGCGGGAGCTGCGAGCCGCCAACGTCACCGGCATTCGGGATATCACGCCTGGCATTCGCTCCCTCCACATTCACTACGATGGGAAACTGCGGCGTGAAGCTCTGCTTGAAGTCCTCGAAGACTGCGAGGCGCGCATCACAGACCTGAGCGATTTCGAAGTGCCGTCGCGCATTGTGCATCTGCCGCTTTCCTGGGACGATCCAGCAACGCAACTTGCGATTCAGAAATACATGCAGAGCGTCAGGCCCGATGCGCCCTGGTGCCCCAGCAATCTTGAATTTATCCGGCGCATCAATGGGCTGCAATCCATCGATGATGTACACCGTATCGTGCATCACGCCAGCTATCTGGTGCTTGGGTTAGGCGATGTGTACCTGGGCGCGCCTGTTGCAACCCCCACCGATCCGCGGCATCGCTTAGTCACCACCAAGTACAATCCGGCCCGCACCTGGACGCCTGAAAACGCAGTCGGCATCGGTGGCGCGTACCTCTGCGTCTATGGCATGGAAGGGCCGGGCGGGTACCAGTTTGTCGGGCGCACCCTGCAGATGTGGAATACCTTTCGCGCCACGCCGGAATTCGCGCCGGGCACGCCGTGGCTGCTCCGCTTCTTCGATCAGATTCGCTTCTATCCGGTGAGCGCCAGTGAGTTGCTGGAAATTCGCGAAGCGTTTCCTTATGGCCGCTATCCGCTACAAATTCAGCCGGACACATTTCGGCTGCGCGAGTACGATGCGTTCCTGAAAGAAACCGAAGCAGGAGCGGCCGAGTTCAAGAAAAATCAACTGCAAGCCTTCGATGCCGAGCGCGAGCGCTGGGCCGCGGCGGGGCAGGCCGAATGCATGGACCCGCCCGATCTATCGTCCGCTCCCACGCAAGGTGCCGCTATCCCGGAAGGCTGCTCGGCGGCCGTTTCTCCGCTCACGGCTTCCGTCTGGAACATCGGCGTTGAAGTGGGTCAGCCCGTGGTTGCGGGACAAAAGCTAGTCATCCTGGAAGCTATGAAAATTGAGATTGCGGTAACATCGCCCGTGGCGGGAGTTGTCGAATCGCTGCATTGCACAACCGGAATGATGGTGAGCGCGGGTCAGCAACTGGTTGTCGTCCGGCGGGCATCGTGAGCGCGGTTGAAAAGCTGTCGGCGATTGCCGATCTGCTGGAGAAGCAGCCGCTTCACCCGATCTGGATCGCGCGTCTCACTCGTCGCGAGTTGATGGACCGAGCGGCAGAAGTCGATCGCACGCCCGAGTTGCCACTGGCCGGTCTCACATTCGCGGTGAAAGACAATATCGATATCGCTGGAATGCCCACCACGGCTGGCTGCCCCGCTTTCTCTTACACACCCAATGCAACGGCTCCCGCCGCGCAGCTATTGCTGTACGCAGGCGCGGTGCTGATCGGTAAGACCAACATGGACCAGTTCGCCACCGGTCTAACGGGCACGCGGTCTCCTCATGGCCCATGTTCCAGTGTCTTCGATGAACGTTATATTTCAGGTGGTTCCAGTTCCGGCTCGGCCGTCGCCGTGGCCAGCGGCCTGGTTGATTTCTCGTTAGGTACCGATACCGCCGGCTCCGGCCGTGTGCCCGCCGCGTTCAACAATCTGATCGGCATGAAGCCCACGCGCGGTTGGTTGAGTGCGCGCGGCGTGGTGCCCGCGTGCCGTTCGCTCGATTGTGTTTCGATCTTTACCAGCACTCCTGACGTAGCACTCAAAGTTCTGCGCCAAGCGCACCGCTTCGATCCGCAAGACCCTTACAGCCGTGTCACGCGCACAGGCGAGGGTGCCGCACCGTGGGCCAGCGGACCCTTTCGATTCGGCGTTCCTCAAGAAGCGGAATTGCAATTCTTCGGCGATACGGAAGCCGCGCGACTCTATGATCAGGCCGTTCGAAAACTGCACGCCCTGGGTGGCGAGCGAGTGGAAATCGATTATTCAAAATTCCGCCGCGCCGCAAGCTTGTTGTATGCCGGGCCGTGGGTCGCTGAGCGTCTCGCGGCCATTGAAAACTTCATCGAAGCCCACTACGAAGACATGAACCCGGTGGTGCGCCACATCATTCGCGGGGGCCGGGAATATTCCGCTGTCGACGCCTTTCGCGGCGAATACCAGCTTCGTGAATTGTGCCGGCAAGCAGAATCGGAATGGAACAAGGTGGACATTCTGGCGCTCCCCACCACGGGAACCATCTTCACGCATGAAGAGGTGGCGGCTGAACCCGTGAAGCGAAATTCAGATCTGGGTTACTACACCAACTTTGTCAATCTGATGGATCTTGCCGCGGTTGCCGTGCCCGCCGGCCTTCGGCCCAATGGCCTGCCATTCGGCATCTCGCTGATCGGGCCCGCGCATTCAGACGAAGCGCTTCTCGGCTTGGCCTCTCGCTTCTTATCTACTGAAGAGGTGCCGATCGCCGGTCATCCAGGGTGCATCGAGGTGGCCGTCGTGGGCGCTCATCTCACCGGCCAACCGTTGAACCATCAGCTCACTTCACGCGGCGCGCGCCTGGTGAAGACAACTCGCACCGCAGCACCGTATCGGCTCTATGCTTTGACCGGCACGAAGCCGCTGAAGCCCGGGTTGGTCTCAGAACCTGGTTTCGCCGGACCCGGTATCGAAGTGGAAGTCTGGGCAATGCCGGAAGATAAGTTCGGTGGGTTTGTTGCGGAAATTCCCGCTCCGCTCGGCATCGGTAACGCCACGCTTGAAGATGGTGCTTCGGTCAAGTGCTTTATTTGCGAACCGTATGCGCTGGCTTCGGCGCAGGAAGTGACTCGGTTCGGCGGCTGGCGCCGGTACCTGGAGTCGCTGTAGTTAAAGCGCGCCACGCCAACTTCACATCGCTGCCTTGCACGGTGCAAAGCGTCCAGCCGTAAAACCAACCTTCCGCAGCGCCTTGCCCGGAGCTCAGGCCACGCTGCAAGCTCGCGCCGGAGCTGCCCGCTTCCAGGTACTGTATGCCATCGCGTTCCAGCTTCACGAATTGATGACCGTGCCCGCTCACCACCGCGGCCACCCCGTATTGTTTTGCGATGCGATGCAACTCAAAGGCTCCGCTGCGAAACGTCAGCGGCAGAATCCAAAAAGGCACATGAAAGAAAACCATGCGCGGGATGCCGGCTGGCGCGGCTTTCAAGTCGTCTTCGAGGAACCGCAGTTGCGCGTCGGAGAGCGTGTTCTCGCGCCCGTTATTCAGCACCGTAATGTGTACCAGCTCTCGAAACGTGAAACTGTAAAACGTGGAATGCTTCGTCTCGCGCGTGTACAGGGCTTTCGAAAGCGGCGACCACACGTCGTGGTTGCCGGCGGTGAAATATTTCGGCAGCGCGGCATAGCGGGCCCATAGCGGGCGAAGTTCCCGCCACTCCGCTTCGGCGCGCTCGTCATGCAGGCCTTCGATAGTGTCTCCCACATTGATCACGAACGCGGGGTGTTCGCTCGCCACCTCCCGCCACACCTGTTCGTATATCGCGGCGTCAGCACCACCGGTCCGGTCGCCCAGAATCGCAAAGCGAAGCTCGGCGTCGGCGCATCCCGCCATCACAATCAGCAAAGCAACCAAGCGCCGCATCTATTGAGAAGTTTAGCCGCACTTGCGCACTAGACAATTTCGAATCGCCATGTTTCTCGACCGGTGGGTTGCCGCCATACTTCCGCCACTGGCATTCTGGATACTGCTCAACGGGCTTGACGACTTTATCCTGAATATCCTGTGGCTCTGGACGTGGTTGTTTGGAAAGGCTCTGGACCTTCCCGAAGCCGCTGAACCCGAACGGCCCGTCGCCATTTTCGTGCCCTTATGGCGTGAACACCGCGTGATCCGCCACATGGTGGAACACAATATCGCTTCTCAGAAATTCGCTTCGTTTCACTTTTTCATCGGCGCGTATCCGAACGATGCTCCCACTCTGGCCGCCCTGGCCGATCTGGAAGCACGCCATTCTCAGGTCCATATCGCGCAGTGTCCCCATCCCGGCCCCACGTCGAAAGCCGATTGTCTGAACTGGATTTATCAGCGCATGTTGCTCTATGAAGAAGAGCATGCCATCCGTTTCGAAACGGTGATGACGCACGATGCCGAAGATCTGATCCATCCTGAAGCCTTGTGGCTGATCGACCGTTACACCCGTGTTTATGGCATGGTGCAGATTCCCGTGCTGGCGCTTCCCACGTCGTGGCGTGAACTGACCCACGGCGTTTATTGCGATGAGTTCGCGCAGTTTCAGTTTCGCGATATGCCCGTACGAAATCGCGTAGGTGGCTTCGTTCCCTCAAACGGCGTGGGCACCGGCTTTTCGCGCGAAGCCATCGAAGCCTTAGCCGCAGCGCACAAGAACCGTATCTTCGAACCCTCCTGCCTTACGGAAGACTACGAAAATGGCTACCGTGTACATCGGCTCGGGTTCCGCCAACTGTTCATCCCGTTGATGAAGATAGGCGGTTCCTTCGCTGCCACACGGGAATACTTTCCGCGCAGCTATCGGGCAGCCGTCCGCCAGCGCACACGATGGACCACGGGCATCGCCCTCCAATCCTGGGAATATCACGGCGTGCGAGAAACGCTCGCTCAACTCTGGTGGTTCTGGCGCGATAGAAAGACCGTGGTGAATAACCTGCTCACTCCCGCGATTCAGATGCTGACGTTATACGGCGGGGTCACTTTGGCCGCGAGTGCGTCCACACACCAACCTTGGCCTCTTGCGGGTATGTTTCCACCCGCGGTGAACTGGAGCCTCGCTTTGATCGGGACGCTGCATCTGGCTATCCGGGCCGGCACTTCGGCGCGCGTGTATGGCTGGGGCTTCGCGGCCACCACCCCTTTGCGAATGGTCTGGGGCAACTGGATCAACTTCGTCGCATCCGCTTCCGCCTTGCGCCGTTATGCAGTCTCTCGCGCCACCGGCCGGCCGCTGGTTTGGCTGAAGACGGAACATGCATACCCGAGCCGCACCACGCTGTTGAACCATGAGCTGGTGGCCAGTCCGGACGAAGACGCGGTGTCGCTTGCGGTGACACGCTCTCTGCCCGCGGCCCTGTCACGCCGTTGGCAAGTGTTGCCGTTCCAAATTTCCGCCGGTCATTTGCACCTGGCGGGCGTTGCCGCTCCCACGGATGAACTGCATGTGGAACTGGCCGGGCTATGTTCACTTGAGATCCGCTTTCACAAAATCAGCGAGGAAGATTATCGGTCGCTGTCCGCGAAATATCTTCCCGAAGAAACTACCGGGCCTGCTGATATTACCGGATTCGCGGAGGAGCCAGCACAGATAGCGGTTCCATCTGAATAATCCGCCACTTGCCTTTCACCATCGCCGTCGCGATCTTGACGTTTACAATGCGGCGATCCGTGGGCCCTTCGTCCTGCTTCGATTTGATTTGCACGAACCATTCCGTGTCCGCGGTGCGACGCGCTTCATCGCCTGATTCTTCGTGAATTTCGATGACGCAGGTCACGTCATATTGGCTGGTGAGCGCGCCCAGGTCCGCCACCAGATTTTGATACCCGGGCATGGTGTTCGCGAACGCTTCAAGCGCGCCCGGCAGGTTGCCATCGCTTAACTTCGCCGCCAAGTTGGTCAAAAGTTTTAGCGTGGGGCGTCCGTCGTCACCCTTGAGCGCTGCCGCCCACAAGGCCAGAAACAACCGGCGCGA